>JAKAUF010000247.1 GCA_021827785.1 Acidobacteriota bacterium
TGGGCGGTGAGCAGGACCAGGGCATACGTCGTGGCGTGCCGGCCGCCGCGGGCCCAAAACGTGATGGTGCGCCAGGCCGACAAGTCCGCGGGCGCCCAGGGGCCCGGACCGGGATAGAACGCCGCGCCGGCCCAGGGATGGGCGATGCCGCCGGCGACGGTCCCAGTGATGAGCAGCGAACCGCGGCTGCCCGGAGCGCCGCCCGCGACGACGTTCAGGCTCGCCTGCGAATTCCCGCCCAGGAAGGCGTCGGTGATGGCGGCCCAGCCGGCGCCGAAGCGGGTGCGCGGCGGCCCGCCGGGATCGGCGAACGCGCTCACCAGCACGGGCTTGATCGCCGCGGCGGCCGCCGGAGTGGCGGCCTGTCTGGGCGCGGCGCCTTCCGTTCCTTGCCGGCTGGACGCGGGCTGCTTCGCCGCCGTTGACTCGGTCGCCACGGCCAGGGTCTGGCGCCAGGCCGCCAAGCCCGCGGGGTGGGCATTCATCCAGGCGCCCGTCAAAAAGAACGGCACGGCCAGCGCCAGCGCCGCCATCTTCCGGCGCGCTGGCAGCCGCTCTTCCTTGTCCCAGCGGAACAATTGCACCGCGGCCAGCAGACCCAACACGCCGGACGCGACCAGGGCCAAGACCTGCACCGGCGGCAGCGCGCCGCGGCCGCTCCCCTCCATCGCCTGTTGGAACCCGGCAACAAGGTACGTCGGCGGCAGAAAGGCGGCTACGCGCTGCAGCCAATGCGGCAGCTCGGCCAAGGGAATGGTGGCGCCGGAAAGGAACAAGAGCGGGAAGAACAGCGCATTGCTGAAAACCTGCGCCTCCTGCATGGATTCCGCCAGCGCGCCGATGACCAGGCCAAATCCAGCCAGAGCGAAATCACCCACAATCACGATCGCGGCGATGTCCCAGCCGTTTCCGGGCCAGGGCATGCCGAAGGCCAGCCGGGCGCAAAGAAACAGCAAGACAATCGTGGGCGCCAGCAGCAGGAAATTGGTGAACAGGTTGCCCAACACCATCGCCCCCGCGCCTACCGGCGCCAGCCGGTAACGGCGCAGGATGCCGCGCTCCCGCATCGCCACCATGCGGATGCCAAGCCCGAAAAACGTGCTCGACAGGATTTGCAGCACCACCACCGGGCCAAACAGATATTCCACCATGCGCGGCGAGCCTCGGGCGAAGATGGCGCCGTAGGCGAAGAGAAAGACCAGCGGAAAGACAAAGGTGAAAAACAGCGCCGCGGGCGTGCGCGCGGCCAGCCGCAGATCCACCAGCCCCATACGCCATCCGTTTCGCAGCGTGCGCATCGCTTATCCTCGGCCCTCCTCGCCGCGATCCGCTCCGTCAGGACCGGTCATTTGCACGAAGGCGTCCTCCAGCGTCGGCTGGCGCAGTTGCAAGTCGAGCAGGCGGTTGCCCGTCTGGTCGAGCCAGCGCACCAGCGCCACCACCGCCGGCGCCACGGCGTCGGCCCTTAGCCGGTACACGGCGCCGCCGCCATCGCCCTCCGCCGCGTAGGCGGCGGCCACCGCATCCAGCGTGGCGAGCGTGCCGCAATCGGCCGGCTGGGCCAGCCGAATTTCCATCTCGCTGGCCAGACCCGCCGCCGCGACCACCTGGCGCGGTGGGCCGATGGCCACGATGTGCCCGCGATGCATGACCGCGACCCGGTCACAGAGCCGTTCGGCTTCTTCTATGTAATGAGTGGTCAGCAGCACCGTGCGCCGCTCCGCCCGCAAGCCTGCGATGAGGCCGTGCACCTCGCGCCGCACGCGCGGGTCAAGGCCCGTGGTTGGCTCATCCAGCAGCACCAATTCCGGATCGTTGACCAGCGCGAGCGCCAGCGCCAGCCGTTGTTTTTGGCCGCCGGAGAGCCGCTGAAAATAGGTGCGGCGCTTCTCCGTTAAGCCGAATCGGTCGAGCAGCCCGGCGACCGGCAAGACGCGGCCGTAGAATCCCGCGAAAAGGCGCAGCGCCTCCTCGACCCGCAATTTATCCGGCAACATCGTGGCCTGCAACTGCGGGCCAATGCGCTCTTGCAGCCGTCTTCCGTCCCGGTGGGGATCCAAGCCACAAACGCGGACGTACCCCGCATCCGCGGGCCGCAATCCGGCCAGCACTTCCACGGTTGAGGTCTTGCCCGCGCCATTCGGACCGAGCAGCCCAAAGACCTCGCCGGGCTGAATCTGAAAGCTGACGTCGTCCACCGCCCGCACCGGGCCATAGGACTTCTTCAGCCCGGAGACGACGACGGCCGCCTCCGCGGCAGCTCGATTCCGCGCCGTGGCCGCCGCGGATGTTTGCGCGCCGTCCGCCATGCAGTGCCTCGGACTATACCACGGCGGATTGGCGCCCCTGCGGCGCGGCGCCGGCGCCAGCCTAACGCACGAGGAGCCTACTAATCCTAGGTCTGGACCAGCGCCGGCCCGCAATTTCGCGGCCGGCGCTGGGGCCGGCGCGCTGTGGTATCAGTCTAATCGCGGGGGCCGCGCCTTTTGCTCGGGGAGCAAAGCGGGCGCGGAAAGGCCGCGAAATTCCCCCGCGCCGCAGGCGCGCTTGCTGTTGGTGCGGCCCGCCCCTGGCAAGCGAAGCGGCGCGGCCTCCAAAGCCGGGGTCCCCAACGCGCAGCGGTGCGCGTTGGGGTGGGCAGCCGAGCTGGGCCCCGCGCCAGGTAATGCTCAGTCGGTCGCAGCCGGATCCAGGAAGCGCAACCCTTCGGCTGCTGCCGCCTGATTGAGCTGCTGGTCCGAGCAGACAAACAGGGGCGGATCCGCCCCTCCCGCTTGGAAAAGCGTCAGACACGCCCCAAGCTGAAGAGCATCCAAGGCGCGGAGGCCATGGCGATCCACCAACGCCACGGCGCTGGACAGGACTCCGTCGGTGGCGGCCTGGATCAGGAATTGCCGCTGCCAGTCCGCCTCGAATTGCCCGATCGCCCGGTCCGCGTCCTCGCTGACGATGTCCCCCATTCTCTCTCGGCGGCGAATCGCCGCGCGCAGTTCCACGCGCGTCAGGGCGAGCAAGAGCAGCTCCGCATCCGCCGCCGCCGCGAGCCCGAGCACACGATCCGTGCCGGGCTCGCGAACGTACAGCTTCACCAATGCGCTGGTGTCGAAGAAGAGCCTTGCCACCTAGCGCCGGTCCCGCAGCAGGCTTGCCGAAACCGGTTCCCCGCGCACCTCGACCGGCTGAAAGCTAAAGCGCCGCTCCGCCTGGCGGAGCGCGCTCTGCACCCCGGGGTGATTGTGGTCCAAATACACCGCGGTCACTGGGTATTCGGGGCGATGCGGGTTCGCTTGCTTGCGCGTCAAGACCATGCCGGCGCGGAGCGCCGAGTTGAGGAGATCCCGTGACTCCGGCGGGTAGATACCCTCCTGAGCGAGCGCCTGGTCACGGAACCATTTCAGGGCGACAAAACGGTGAGTCGGACTGTTCTCCGCGCGCGCCAGCGCCCGGACGAGCCGATCCACGCGCGCATCCGCCGTGTCCCCAGGGCCGACCGAGCGGGCGGGCGAATCGCGCGCTGCGGCGGCCGCGGGCGTCGGCGCTTGCGCCTCCGGGGTCGCGAGAAGCCGCGGGAAACGGGTCCGCTTGGGCGCCGGCCGCTCCGCAGGCAAGGCGTCGGTGGAAGACGAGGACGGCGCGTAGGCCTTAAACGAAAGCTCCGCGTAGTCTTTTGCCGGCGAGAATGCATCCGCCGGCGCGGTTTGCTTGATCTTTCGACTGCTGGAAGCGTGCCGAAGCGTCACCTCGACACGAACCGCTTCGGGCAGGAAAGGGCGTAGGCAGTGCGTGATCGCATTGCCCATCTCGACTTGCAGCATAGCAATAGTTTTAGACATATAGTTAATGTCTTTATAATTTAGGCTAAATACTAATCTTCGTTGCCAATTTAACCGGATTCCGCCCATTCGTCAAGGCAGGCGAGCTACGCCGGGCGCGCCCGTCAGGCCCGCCGGAAGCGCGGGAAGGAATCTCGCCCGCTGCGTCCGACCGACGGCTGATCGCCGCTGCTGCCATCCAACGGCTTAGGGGCCCGAGCCAAAGCCGCACATTGCGCCCAATGGTCGGCGCGGGCCGATGCGCTAGGGAACCCGACCCAGCCGCATGCCCAGCGAAAAAAGGGCGACGGGGCGGCCCTTTTCGCTAGGGGTCGGCAACCGCTTGCGCTCCGAGTCCGCTCCGGGCTATCGTCCCGCCGCCGCGGGTACGGCCGCCCGCACCTGCGCGATGATCGCGTCGGCGTCAATTTTGTACGCGTGCAGCAGTTGCTGCGCCGTGCCGCTGTGCGGGATGTGTTCGATCGCCAGCCGCAGGACCCTGACGCCGGCGCTCTCCACGGCTTCCGCCACCGCATCGCCGATGCCGCCGGCGCGGTAATGGTCCTCGACCGTCACGATCGTATTGTGCGTGGCCTGGGCGCAAGCCAGCAGCGCCGCCTGGTCCACGGGCCGCACACTGAACAGATCCAGCACGCGGATGGCGATGCCTTCCTTTTGCAATTCATCGTGCGCCTTCAGCGCCTCCGGCAGCGTCACGCCCGCGGCCACCACGGTGATGGCGTCGCCCGCGCTCTGCCGCAGCACCTTGGCCTTGCCGATGGCGAAGCTCTCCTCCGCCCCATAGATCAGCGGGCTCTTCGGCCGGCCGGTACGAATGTAGGCCAGGCCCTGATGTCCCGCCGCCAGTTCCACCGCCCGCCAGGTCGCCACCGGATCGCTGGGATACAGCACCAGGGACTCCGGCGTCGCCCGGAACAGGGCCAAATCCTCCAACCCCATCTGCGAGGAGCCATCCTCGCCGATGGATACCCCGGCGTGCGTGCCCACGATCTTCAAATTGGACTTGGCCAGCGCCGCCAGGCGGATGAAATCCGCCGCCCGGGTTAAGAAGCAGGCGAAGGTCGAAAGGAAGGGAATCTTGCCCGCCGCCGCCATGCCCATGCCCATGCCGGTCATGTTTTGCTCGGCGATATAGCCTTCGAAGAAGCGGTTGGGCGCAATCTGCTGGAAGTCCTCGGTGAAGGTCGAATTCTTCACGTCGCCGTCCAGCGCCACCACCCGGCTGTCCAGCTTGCCCAGCGCGGCTAGCGCCAAGCCAAACGCCTCCCGCGTGGCCATCGGCTTGTCGAATTTGGGCGCGGGCAGGGCCGCCGTTTTGGCCGCCGCCTTCCGTGCCGCGGCGGGCGCCGCCGGCATCGGCTTGGCGCCCTCGCTGGGGACAAACTGCGCCTGCAATTCCTTGACCGCCGCCTCGGCTTCCTCTTGATTCAGCGCCTTGCCGTGCCAGCCTTCCTTGTCTTCCAAAAACGACACGCCGCGGCCTTTTTTCGTTTTCGCCAGGATCACGCTGGGCCGGCCTTGGGTCGCCGCGGCCTGCTCGAAGGCGCTCAGCAACTGGTCCAGATCGTGCCCATCCACCACCAAGACGTTCCAGCCGAACGCCGCCCAGCGCTGCTGATACACCTCCATGCGGTGTTGCAGCATCGTCGGCTGGCTTTGCCCCAGCCGGTTGACATCCACGATCGCGCAGAGATTGTCCACGCCGTAGAAGCTGGCTACCTCCGCCGCCTCCCAGACCGAACCTTCCGCCGTTTCCCCATCACCCATCAGGACATAGCTGCGGTAGGGCTGCTCTTCCACCCGCGCCGCCAACGCCATGCCCAGTCCCACGGGCAGTCCCTGCCCCAGCGAGCCGGTGGGCACGGAGACAAATTTCAGAATTGGCGTGGGGTGCCCTTCCAGGTCGGAATCAAACTTGCGCAGCGTCAGCAAATGCTCGCGCGGGAACAATCCCAGCTCCGCCCAGGTGGCATACAGGACCGGCGCCGCATGCCCTTTCGAGAGAACGAATTTGTCGTTTTCGGCCCGCGCCGGGTCCTGAACGTCAAGGCGCATGACATGAAAGAACAGCGCCGCCATGATCTCAGCCGCCGACATGGAGCTGGTGGGGTGGCCGCTGCCGGCAGCCGTGGTGGCCTGGATAGAATCAATCCGCAGCTGGGTGGCGATGTTATGCAGGGCGGGAATCAATTGTTTCCGGTCGGGGCTGGGCACGTCGTCCTCCTAAACACCCAGGATAGGCGTTTTTGCCGGCCCGGGGAAATGCGGCGGGCGCGCCGCGGCCGCTTTGCCCGGTTCCGTGTTCGCCACAATGCGCGGTGTCCGCCAGCCGCCGACTGGGCGCCGCCGGCCGCCGCCGCGGGTCAGTTGACCAGCGCCGGCGGCAAGCTAAAGCGAACGTGCTCCTCGATGCCCTCCGCCTCGGCTACGTGGCGGAAGCCGAATCGCTCGCGCAGCACCTCGACCACCCGCTGCACCAGGCTCTCCGGCGCCGACGCTCCCGCCGTTAGCCCCAGGACCCGCACCGTTTCCAGCCAGGCGGGCTGGATGTCGGCGGCGTCGTCCACGCGATAGGCCGGCGTTCCGGCGTTGGCCGCCACCTCGACCAGCCGCAGGGAATTGGAACTGTTCTCCGATCCCACCACGAACACCGCGTCCACCTTCGGTGCGATTTGCTTGAGCGCCGTCTGCCGGTTCTGGGTGGCGTAGCAAATGTCCTGCGCCCGCGGCCCGACGATGGCGGGAAACCTGCGGCGCAGCCGGGTGACGATCTCCGCGGCTTCGTCCAAGCTCAGCGTGGTCTGCGTCAAATACGCCACCCGACCCGGGTGCGCCACCTCCACCGTTTCCGCCTGCTCCGCCGTCTCCACCACCGGCGTGCCGGCCGGCACCTCGCCCAGCAGCCCAATAATCTCGTCGTGGGCGCGATGGCCGATAATCACCAGGCTGAATCCGTGGCGGATGTAATTCCGCGCCTCCAGATGCACCTTGCTCACGAGCGGGCAGGTGGCGTCTATGATCTCCAACCGCCGTGCCTGCGCCGCCTCCCACATTTGCGGCGCCACGCCGTGGGCGCTGAAGAATAACCGGCTCCCCGGCGGCGCCTCGTCCAGATGGCGAATAAAGATCGCCCCGCGCGCCTGCAAATCGCCAATGACGGTGCGGTTGTGCACGATTTCATTGAGCACGTAGATCGGCGGCCCAAAGGTCGCCAGCGCCTGTTCCACCGCTTCCACCGCCCGCACCACGCCGGCGCAGAACCCGCGCGGCTTCAAGATCAAGACTGTTTTTTCGCCGCCGTCCACGGTCCTAGCCTCCGCCCCTTACGCGCCCTGCGCCTTGGATTTGACCGGCGCGCCAAAAGCGAGCTTGATCTGCGGCCGCGTCAAATAACGCAAAATCCACCCCGCCACGATGGCCCCCGCCAGCCACGCCAGCGCCCCCGCCACGGCAAAGCGCAGCATCTCCGCAATCACCATCAACCCGCTGCTGGCCAGGGCAATGCCGCAGTAGATCATCATCAGTTGCCGGCCCCAGTCCCGCAGGCGCAGCAGGCCAACGCCCATCATCGCCGCCAGCAGCACGGTACTCAGCACCAGAAACCACACGCCCCCGGCGCCCTCGCGTTGCAACACCCGCTGCGCCACCGGCGAATGCAGCACGGCGGCGCCGCGCACCAACAGCGCCGCGGCCACTCCGGCCATTCCCGCCACGACGAGAAAATTCAGGGCCGCCAGCAGGCTCACGCCAATCGGTCGGGTCCTCATCTTTACCATGATACCGGCCCGGAGCCGCCGTTTATACTTTCGCCATGGCTGCCGCTTTCGCCTCCTTACCCTCCCAGCGCCGATGCGCGCTGGCGCGGGTGCGCTGGCCGTTTCTCCGCATGGCCATAGGCTTGTCGCTCGCGATCAGCCTGGCGGCCACCGGGGTGGCCCAGGCGTCCCTGACCCCGGCCAGCCCGCAGGTGCTGATTCTCCCCTTCAATAATCGTTCCGGCGACCTCAATCTGGACTGGATCGGCGAGAGTTTCGTCCAGGCGCTATCGGACACGTTGCGCGGCGCCGGCGTGCCGGTGGTCAACGCGCAGCAGCGGGCAACCGCCTTCAACCAAGAAGGCGTACCCGATCTTTCCACGCTCAGCCAAGCCACGCTGATCCAAGTTGCCGCCAAAGCCCACGCCGGCTGGCTGATCCTGGGCCGTTTCGACTATGTTCACGGCCAGTTCCGCGCCCGCGCCACGATTTTCAACCTGCGCCGCCAGCATTTGATCCGGATCCATGCCCGCCGCGGCCGCCTGGCGCAGTTGGAGACCATCCAGGCTCGGCTGGCGTGGCATGTCCTGCGCGTGTTGGCGCCAAAGACCACGGTGACCGCGGCCCAAGTGCTGGCCCAGCGCCAGCAGGTGCCATTGGCCGCCTATGAGCGCTATATCCGCGCGCTGCTGGCCACCGAACCCGCCGTGCGGCATAAGTTCCTGGTGGCTGCGGTTCACCTGGACCCCGACTATAGCCAAGCGGTGTACCGCCTCGGTCTTTGGTACTGGCACAACGACGATTACCGCACCGCCTTGCTTTGGCTGCCCCAAGTGGACACGCGCGATCCCAACTATCCGCGGGCGCTGTTCTTGGCCGCGCGTTGCGCCTATCGCCTCGGCCGTTATGCCCGCGCAGCGGAGTTGAGCCAACGCCTGGCGGCGCTCTGGCCGCTGCCACAGGTGCTCAACAATTGGGCCCTCGCCGAATCCCGCCTGGGCCGGAAAGATGCATTGGCTCTCTTGGACCGTGCCCGCCATGCCGCGGGCGCCGACGGCGCGGTCCGCGCTCTTCTGGCTGCCAATAGCGCCGCCGTCGCCTGTGAATTGGGCAATCGCGCCCAGGCCATTCGCATGGCGCAGGCCGCCGCGCCGCGGGCGGGAACGCCCCTGGCCTCGTTGCGCTCCCAGCTGCAAGCGCCGGGAGCGGCTTGTCCCAATGCCACTGCCCGCGCCTTGGAACAGCCGGCGCGCTCGTTGCCGCTGGGCAAGTTTCGGCGGATGGAAGCCACGGTGGAGCGGTCCAACCTTGCCAAAGCGGCCGACATGCCGCCCTCCCAACGGCTGGCGTTTCATCTCCGCCAGGGGCGGCGCTTACTCCGGCAAGGCGCGCTGGACGCCGCTCGGCAGGAGTTCTTGGCCGCCTTGGCGCTGGCTCCGCGCGATGCCGCCGCCCACGTCGGCTTAGCGGAGCTCGACTTGGCGCGCCACGATGCCCCCGCCGCGCGGGCCCAGGTCGCGGTGCTGCGCGCCATCGCCCCCCGCGACCAATCCATCGCGGCCTTGGAACGGCGGATCGCCGCGCTCAACAGCAGCGCTCTAAAACCGCGCTGAATCCTGGGAGCGCTCCGGCGCCGGGTCCAGCCGGCCGGCGCCGACCCCTGGCCGGGAGAGCGGTGTCCAGGTGGGGACGGTGGCGTTTTTCTCCGCGCCCTTGCGCCGGTCGCATAATAGCTCCATCGCCGTTCTTGATCCGCGGCTATTCGCCATGTCCACCCCTCTCCATCTGTTCGGGCGCCGCCCGTTTGGCCGCTGGTTGGCCTGCACCGTACTGATGGCGCTGGCGGCAACCGCCGCGAGTTCCGCGCCGGCACCGCAATCGCGGCCCAGGGTGGTGGTCATTGCCTTGCAAGGCGCCGTCGCTCCCGTCACCGCTGAGTACGTCACGCGCGGCATCCGCTATGCCAATCAAAGCGGAGCCGCCGCCGTCATCCTCGAGCTGAGCACCCCCGGCGGGCTGGACACCTCGATGCGGCGGATCATCCGGGCGATACTCGCTTCCCAGGCGCCGGTTTTCGGCTACGCCTATCCCAGTGGAGCGCGCGCCGCCTCCGCGGGCTTCTATATTTTGATGAGCTGCGATGCCGCCGCCATGGCGCCCGGAACCAATACCGGCGCCGCCCATCCGGTTTTGCTGGGCGGGCCGCAACCGGGCAAGATCGAGGCGCAGAAGATCCAAAACGACGCCGCCGCCTACATTCGCACCTTGGCGGGCGGGCGCGGGCACAACGTGAAATTGGCGCTTGCGGCGGTGCTGCAGAGCGAGTCCTTCACCGATAAGGAAGCTCTTCATGGCGGTTTGATTAATTACATCGCCGCCTCGCCGCGGCAGCTGCTGGCGGATCTCAACGGCCAGCCGATTCACCGCATCAACGGCCAATTGGAGACTTTGGATCTCGCCCACGCCCGGCTGGTCCCCTACCGGATGAGCCTGCGGGAGCGGGTGCTGGACATGGATCCCGACCTGGCGTTCGCGCTTCTGGCCATCGGCGCCCTGCTGGTCTACATCGAGTTCACCCACCCCGGTGTCATCGTCCCTGGCGTGGCCGGGATTATCATGATCGCGGTTTCGCTGTTCGCCTTATCCTTGTTGCCGCTCAACTGGGCCGCCGCCGGACTACTATTGCTCGCGTTCATTCTATTCATCCTGGAAGCCAAGTTTCCCTCCCATGGCGTTCTGGCGATTGGCGGTGTGGTGTCCATGGTGATTGGGGCGGTGTTTTTAGTGGACACCTCCGTTCCCGCCCTCCAGGTGCATTGGAGCGTAGCCCTGGGCGTCGCCCTGCCCATGGCCGGCATCACGGTGTTTTTGATGCGTCTGGTGCTGCGCGCCCGCGCGAACAAAGTGCGGACCGGGGCGCAGGGCATGGTCGGCGCCCTCGCCATCGTGCGCACGGCCCTGGCGCCGGAGGGAACGGTGCGCATCCACGGCGAAATTTGGCGCGCCCGCTCCGCGGTGCCCGCCGTTCCCGGCGCCCAGGTGCGCGTCCGCGCCATGCAGGGACTGTTGCTGGAAGTTGAGCCCGTCGCCGGGAACCCCGCCTCGCAATCGGCCGCCCAAGGCCAGCGCCCGTAGGGTGTACGTTGGGAGTGCCCCGCTGGCCGCCGGCGGAGCCGGCGGGTAGAATAAACCAGGACTGCCGTTTCCACTAGGAAGGCTCTAATGGCCATCTTCGTTGCCGTCATCATCGTCGTGCTGTTCCTGCTCTCGGCCATTAAGGTCATCCCGGAATACGATCGGGTGGTCATCTTCCGCCTGGGCCGTCTTTTGGGCCGCCCCAAGGGCCCGGGTTTGATTTTGGTATTTCCGGTAATTGACCGCGTGCAGCGGGTGACGCTGCGCGAATCGGCGCTCGACGTGCCGCCGCAGGACATCATCACCCGCGACAATGTGACCGCGACCGTGGTGGCGGTCGTTTATCACCGCGTCATTGACCCGGAAAAAGCCATCGTCGAGGTGCAAAATTACCGCTTCGCCGCCTCGCAGTTCGCCCAAACCACGCTGCGTTCCGTCCTTGGCGAGGTGGAGTTGGACGACCTTCTTTCCTCCCGCGATTTGATCAACAACCGCCTTCAGGTCATCCTCGACCAGCACACCGATCCTTGGGGCGTAAAGGTCACCAAGGTGGAGATTAAAAGCGTGGATCTGCCCGAAGGCATGCGCCGCGCCATGGCGCGGCAGGCGGAAGCGGAGCGCGAGAAGCGCGCCAAGATCATTCACGCCGAGGGCGAGTACGCCGCCTCCGAGCGGCTGGCCGAGGCCAGCGCCATCATGGCCCGCGAGCCCATCGCCCTTCAGCTCCGCTATTTGCAGACGCTGACCGAAATCGGCGTGGAGAAAAACACCACCATCGTCTTTCCGCTCCCGTTGGATATGATCGAGGCGCTGACTTACGCCAAGAAAACCAAAGCCGCCGCCGCTGCCGCCGCCGCGCCGCCTCCGGCGGGCGCCGCGGGGGGCGATTAGCCGCGATTCGCCATGACCGCTGAAAGGGACTATGCCGCGTTATCTTGATCGCACCCGCGAGGAAGCCGACACGGGTTACCAGTTCGAATTGGGCACATGGAGCATCGTCGCCATGCTCTGCGCGGTGGCCGTGCTCTGTGGCATGTTCTTTGCCATCGGTTACACCTTCGGCAAACACGCCATCCCAGCGGATTTCACCCTTGGCAATCAAGTGGTGCCCGCCAGCGGGGCCCAGGCCAGCATTGACAAGCCCAGTCCCAGCACCACCTTGCCGGTCAATCCCGCCGCCGCCGGCAACAGTCTGGCCGTCTCCCCTGGGGCCAACAGTCCCGCCGCCAATTCCTCTTCCTCCGCCAGCTTCGCCGCGCCGCCCAATCCCAATGGCCTCAGTCAGGCGGAGCAAAATAACGTTTCGCCGACGCTACAGCCCTCGGCCACCGGCGGCACGAACGCGAATTCTGCGCAACTGCCCCCCGAGCCCGCGTTGTCCGGCGCGCAAACGCCCAAACCCAGCCCCAACATTCCCGGCGATGTTCCCGTCGGCAGCAAGCCGCCCGTTCAGATCCCGGGAGCCGCGAATTTTGCGGTGCAGGTCTTCGCCGGCGTCAATCGCTCGGATGCGGAAAACCTCGCCGCGGCGCTCAAGGCGCGGCAATATCCGGTTTATGTGCTTTTACCGGATGCCGCGATCGGCCAGCAATACTACCGCGTACAGGTTGGCCCGTTTCCCACCCAGCAGCAGGCGCAGGAAATGCAGTCGCGATTGAAGGCCGACGGCTACAACGCCATTCTCAAACCCTAGCGCCGCGCCCATCCCGCACGGGGAAATCGAGCGCGCAGCCGCTGGGAAGACGCGCCTAGGCTTGGCCCTTCCGGCGGCTATGCTTCCGGGACCGCCGCAGAGGCTCCCGGGCGGCGCGCTAATCATCCGCGCGAATCATCGCCTACGCTCAATCGCCCGCGCCCCGCAGCGGCATCCGCAGCACTAATTCGTTTTCCACGTCTTTGCCCGGCCCCGCGCCAAAAAAGCGGAGCAACACTCCGGCAACCGCCCCCCAAGCCGCGAACTCCGCCGTTCGTCCCGTCGCCGCGCCGCCGCCCAGCGTTTCCTGTAGCGTCAGCACCACCGGCAACTGCGCGAACGCGACGCCCGACCTCACCCCCCAATGCTCCCGCGGCACCAGGCGGGCATAGCCCGCCGCCATCGCTCCCGCCACCGCCCAACGGCCCGCGATGCCCGCCAGCTGCGTCCAGTCGCCCTTTTCCGCCGGCCGCCGCTCGACAAAGTCCACCAAGCTCGCCGCCAGCACGCCCAACGCCGCATTTTGGATCCACGCCGCCCAGTTCACCGCTCGCTCCCGCCCGTGGGATGCGCCGCCGGGACCGCCGCGCCGCCCAGGCGCCGGGTGTCTTTTGCGATAATGTTTCTGTGTTCGAGGTCAGCGTGGAAGAAACCTTTGCCGCCGGCCATGCCCTGCGCGGTTACCGCGGCAAGTGCGAGAACCCGCACGGCCACAATTATCGCGTCCGCGTTCATTTGCGCGGCGATGACCTCGACGCCATCGGCCTGCTCCAGGACTTCGCGGCCATCAAGACCGAGTTGCGCGCCGTGGTCGCCACCTTTGACCATCAGTTCCTCAACGATCTCCCCGACTTCGCCGCGGTCAACCCCTCCGCGGAGAACATCGCCAAGCGCTTCTATGACCTGCTTCGGCCCCGCTTCTCGGCCAATGGGGCCTGCCTCAACGCGGTGACGGTCTATGAAACCGACACCACTTCCGCCACCTACAGCGAAGGCTGACGCCGGGACCGCGGCCAACCGCCGCCCCGTCTTCGCGCAGATCACGGAGATTTTTCGCTCCCTTCAGGGCGAGTCCAGCTTCGCCGGCCGCCCCTGCGTCTTCGTCCGCTTCACCGGCTGCAATTTGCGCTGCGGCTGGTGCGACACCGTGTATTCCTTCCACGGCGGCCGGCGCATGGCGCTGGAGGAAGTCACGGCTGCCGTTGCCGCCTTCGCCACCCCATTGGTCGAGATCACGGGCGGCGAGCCCCTGCTGCAAACCCCTGCCGTCGTCGCCCTATCGCGCGAACTGCTGGCCCGCGGCCATACCGTTTTGCTGGAGACCAGCGGGGAACGACCCTTGGAAGCGGTGCCGCCGGCGGTGGTCAAGATCGTGGACGTCAAATGTCCCGAAAGCGGCGAGGCGGGAACCTTTCGCGGCGAAAACCTATCCGCGCTCCAGCCGCACGATGAAATCAAATTCGTCCTCGCCGGCCGCGGCGACTACGAATTCGCCCGCGATTTTCTCCGCCGCCACCGCTTGGCGGAGCGCGTCGCCCACCTGCATTTTTCTCCCGCGTTCCGGCCGACCGCGCAGGGCGAGCGTTCGGCTGGCCAATGCCTGCTGGATCCCCGCGAACTGGCGGAGTGGATTCTGGCCGACGGCCTTCCCGTCCGCCTGAGCTTTCAGATTCACAAATTCATCTGGGATCCCGCGCTCCACGGGGTCTAGCCGCGCGTTGCCCGGAGATTACCGCCGCCGTCCGCGCGCGTGCGGAAAGACCAAAAACCAGCACGCCGGGACCGCGCCGGCTGGCTATCGCCGGCCGCGCGCGGGCCTAGCTCTTCCGTGCCGCCGCGGGGGCGGCCATCATCTGCCGCATGGCATCGTTCGAGCCCGGCGCGTTCTTCTCCCGCCAGGCCTCGAAGCCCGCGGCTAGCCGTTCGATTCCCGCCCAGGCATGCGGATTTTTCATCCGTTTTCGCATCTCCGGCGCGACCGCTTTCAGCCGTTCCCACACGATCCAGAGTTCACCGCCGGAGGTTTCATAGAAGAACTCTTCGTCAATCAGTCCCCGGTTCACGATCGCCGCCACCATGCCCCAATAACTGGTCATCATGCGCACATTGGCGTTCTCCCGCGATCCCGGCGGCGCTAGGGTCGCCGTATCCTCGGGCGTCCGCGGATGATAGTGGGCGATGAACCATTCCCGCGCCTCGCGCAGACGCGCCTCGCGCCGCTCTTCATACAAACGCAGAACCAAATTGGCCTGATCGTGATTGACGTTTCCCAAGCTGTGTGTCTCCTTCTGTTCTGATTGTGCCATGCGCCCCGCGTCCCGCCGTGCACCTCGGCAGGACGGAGACGGGCGAGGTTCCGGCGCGCGCAGGCCATGAGCCGTGCCGGAGGGCAGCCGCCCGCGGCCGCAACGGCCCGGCGTGGGCGGCAACGCCGCCCAGGGGTCCAGGGACTAAGAGGCAACGGAACGTTTATCGCCCGGCCCGCTCCTCGTGGTGTTGCTGGAGGGAAATCTGCATGGCCCAGATCGCCAGCGGGCGCATGTACATGGAGGCGCGAAAATCGCCCGTGTCGTTCCAAGCCTCCGGCGTCCGGAACCAATACCCCCGGCTGTACACCACGTTGTAAATGCCCTTCGCCGTGGCGAACGCCCGGCGCGGCATGCCTTCCGACAGGTAAAACGACGCCAGCCCGAAGGTGACGCCCGTCCACACTTCCTGCACCTGCTCGTTGCTGTGCAGCAACTGTCCATCGGGTTCGATGCCATTCACCGCGCCCATTCGGCCGTGCTCGAAATCCATGACATTCAGCCGGAAGATCGTGCGCAGGGCTTTCTTCACCTCCGCCGGCGGCACGATCGCGCCCAGGCCGGTGATGTCGGCATACCATTGACCGCACAATTGGTCCGCCATCACGTTGTTCTTGTAGGGGCTGCCGGTATCGAAATTGAAATACCGCCCATTCCACAACAGCCGCTCATAATTCTTCTGCCCGGTCCGAAACCAGCGCTCGAACTTCGCCGCCGCCGCCGGGTGGCCCAGCGCGTCGCCCATCTTTACCGCCGCCTTCAACGCCGCCAGCCACAATCCGCCGCAGTAGGCGCTGACGCCGCGCATCGGCCAGACATCGTAGGTCTGGTCCGGAACGCCGCTGTTCTCGGGCAAATCCAGATGCTGGGTGTCGAACCGTTGCAGATAATCGAGCGCCAGCACCACCGAAGGCCAGTTGTAGGCCAAGAACCGCCGGTCCTTTTGTCCGGTCAGATAATAGTCCCGCCAGACCAGCAGCACATATTTCGTGTTCAGGTCCTTCCAAATGTTCACGTCCTGCCAGTCGTAATTGTTGAAGGCGATCAGCGGGTCTTCATCCGGCGCGCCCAGGTCGTGCGGCACCGCGCCGCGCAGCTTCCGCGGCGCCAGCTTCTGCGACCATTGCACCCGCCGCACCGTCGTCAAGCTTTGCTTCACGCTGTCGGCGAATGTGTCCATGACCGCCTTGTCCAGCCTTGGCCACCAATACACCAGCGCCATCGAGCCGTAAAACCTGACGTCCAGCGTCGAGTAAAACGGATAGTCGAAGCACTCCATATAGGTGAACTTGCCCACGTTGCGCGCCCGCGCCGCGCTCGGGAGCGGAGGCGGCGCGCCGGGCCGCGCCGGATGGCTGCCGTTGGTCCACAGCGTGCCGCCGTCGGCCAGGTCGTACATCTCGTTGAACAACATGCCGCGGTACCAGGCCGGGGTGGAGTGATCGGCGATGTACGGCGCCTGCCAGCGGTCAATCGCCGCGCTCCATTGCGCGTCGTGCCGCAGGCCGTCGGCCGCGATGCGCCAGGCGTTTTGCCCGCTAGCGCCAAAGAAGGCCGTGTACCGCCGGAACCATTGCGTGCCGTCGCCGAACTGCGCCCGCGGCAAATCCCACGCCAGCACCATCGGGATCACCCGCGTCTGGCCCGGCGCCAGGGTCACCGTGGCCGCCAGCGCGCCGGCCAGCGCCTCACCGCTGGAGGTCCAGTTCGGCCCGCCATTGTCCAGGGCCCCGGTGCGGGAAAAGCTCCGCCAAATCACCCCGCCGTTGCCATCCGCCAAAAACGTCGCGTGCGTGCTGATCTTGACCCCCGGCAAGTCCAAGGACGCGATGGCGTATTCTCCATCCCAATCCTGGGTGACCGGTCCGAAGCGCCGCCGGTTGAAAACCACCCCCACCATCCGCCCCGCGGGCGTCATTTGGCTGCGCACGGTGTCGTAGTCGTCGGTCGAGTTCTGGTCCAAGTTGTGCGAGAAGTTGCGGAACCAGCCGACCATGTTGGTCCAGGAAAACAGGATGCCCACCTTCACCGGCTGGCTGGTGGGGTTGTGCAGCGTCCAGTTGTACAGCGCCACCGGATAGCTTGTCTGGCGGTAGTTGTTGGGCAGGATGGGCGAGAATTGCTCCACCGTCGCCTGGATCGGCAGTTGGGCGTTGCGGTATACGAACCAGGACTTGGGATAGAGCGCGTGGTAATCGCCGCCGCCCACCGGATAGCGCCAATTCCAGCTTTTCAATACTTGCGGCTGGCCGGTCCATAGCGCCTGCGCATAGCGCTTGCCGCCGGCGGTTTGGGTGAAGATGGCGAATTGATTGGAAGGGATATTGCCGTATTTGTGCGCCCCGATCTTGAGGTGATAGCGCACGAAATCCCCGCTGTAGCTGCGGCCGATCGTTCCCGCCCCGAAGCCCCCCACCGGCGCCCCGTTGAAGTAGCCATCGTCAATCATCGGATGGTCCTTGGCGTGGCCGGGATCGGCCGGCGGCACGCCGATGCCGCGCTGCCAGCCGATGTCCGGAATCTTGGCCGGCGCATCCTGCGCCCGCGCCGCGGGCGTCGCGGCCAATGTCATCGCTAGCATCAACAGCAGGGAAGAGCAGTTCGCCAGTTTGCGCATCATCGTTCCTCGCACGCGTTCGTGGATTTTCCCGGGATAGCGGTTCGCTGCGCGGAGCGGCCGCGCCGCGCAGCCGATCTTATCGGCCTATGGCTCATGTCCGCCCGGCGCGGAGTGGGCATGAATGCTCACCGCCGCCGCGTTGGCTTGCCGCACGGCGGCCACGAATTGGGCATACGGCTGATCGTGGATATTGACGAGTCCGTAATTGGAGTTCTCGCCGTCGAACCGCCCCTGCGCCGGCTCATCGGCCCATTCGAACCAGTGATAGCCGATCGCTTGCGGCAGGCTCTCCAAGTCGCTAACAAAGGCGCGGTAGGCGGCTCCGCGCGCCGCTTCATTCGCGACCTTGGGCCCCGCGCCGCGCGTGTTGGGCAGGCCGGAGTCTTGCGCGCGAAAGGCGAATTCGGTCACCAGGATCGGTTTGCCCGTGAGGCGGTACAGCTTTTGCACGATGGGCCGCGGATCGCGCGCGTAGATATTGACCGAAACCACGTCGGCGATCCGCGCCGCCTCCGCCACGGCGTCCGGCACGGGCAAGGAAAAGCGCGCGCCCAAATACAAATGATTGGGATCGGCCTGGTGGATGGCGCTGGCGCAGACCTGAAAATACCGCGTCGCCACGCGCGCCAAAAACCGGGCGGCGTCTTGGCGGTAGGCCGGCGTTTTTCCCGCCTGGCGGATGTAGTCGAAATCCTTGGGCTTGTGGATGTCCCAGGCGCGCGCCAGCGCTGCGACGTTGTCGCGATAGCGCTCGCGCAGAAATTCCGCGGCATGCTGATGCCCCGGTGAACTGAGCGGCATCGCCAGGTACATCATCAGCATGCTTTGCTTGCCGCGCCAATCCGCGCCCCAGCGCAGCTCGTTGTCGCTGAAATACCCGATCAAATCGTGGTCGCCGGTGCGCGGAATGCCGGCCTGGTCGGCCACCTCCCGCGCCACCTTGGGAAACTCCGGCGAAAACACGTCCACCGGCTTGCCCTTGCGCCAATTCGCGCCGGCCCGCGCGGCGATGTTCAGGATCATCACGTACGGCACGTGATAGTTCCATAGCCGCGGGTCCGACCACGCGCCGATCGTATTGAAACCCCACCGTTCCAGCCGCCCCAGCGTTCCCAAGTCCCAGCCCATTTCGCTGGGGTATTCCCGCTTCACCGCCGCCAGGTAGGGCGACGGCCCGCCGCCCTTCATCCGGTCGCCGTAG
>JAKAUF010000356.1 GCA_021827785.1 Acidobacteriota bacterium
ATTTCCCCCCTTCGGTCGCGGTTGTAGGCCGAATCAACTAGCGATTTCGGTCGTGAAATGGAACCGGTTTTAGGGCCCGAGGTCCTGAAACTTTTTCCAAGGTGTCGGCGTCCAATGGGCCGAAGGGAGTTGCGCACTCATTAATCGAATCGTCACCGGCCAGGCAGTGGGTGGGTCGGCGGAAGGAGGTGAGCCGTATGTCGGCAGTGTTGGACGGATTGAAAGCGAAAGTTCATTGCCCCATGTGCACCCGCACCGTGGATGGGATCGCCATCCCCGAAGTGCGAATGGGGCGTTCACGTCTACGCGTTATGCCGGGTCAGAAATGCAGCCGTTGCCACGCTTCTTTGGATGCTGGGTACGTGCTCGAGCTGCTGCCCGATAACGACCAACCGTCGAGCAAGGGACGGCGCGCCGCTTAGTCGCCGCACCCACAAGACCGTTTTGTTCTCCAAGAGAGGGCCGCGGGACGTTGGTCCCGCGGCCCTTTGCATTGCCCGCTGATTGCCGCCGGCCGTAATGATCCGCACGATTATCTTCGATCTGGGGCGCACGCTGGTGCCCTTCAGCTTTGACCGCTTAAACCCTTCCCTCGACGGCTGCCGCGAGCAGGCGATGCGGCTGATGATGCCGCTGGAAGTCGGCCAAGGCGATTGGGACCGCTTCGTCGCGGACTTGGGCGGGCTGGCGGGCGTGCCGGCCGAGGAATTTACCGCCTGGTGGTGCGGCATCTTCGATTTGCAGCCGCTGGTTTCCCCCGCCTGGCTGGCCGAGCTGCGGCGCAACTATCGCCTGGGGCTGCTGTCCAATACCCATGCCTGCCACTTCGCGTACTTGCGCCGGCAACTGCCGTGGCTGGAGGATTTCGATTTCCACATCTTGTCGCATGAAGTCGGCGCGGTGAAGCCGCAAGCGCCGATCTATGCCGCCGCCGAGCGCGCAGCGCGCTGCCGGCCGGGAGAAATTCTGTATTTCGACGACGTGCCGGAATTCATCGCCGGCGCCGCGGCGCGGGGCTGGCGGGCGGAGCAGTTCGTGGATGAAGCCACGGCGCGGGCGGCTTTCGATCGCTGGGCCGGCTAGATTGCCGGGCCCGGGACCGCGATGGGCCGCACGCGGCGTACCCGCGCGAGGCGCCGGCGAGGATGCCGGGCGCGCCCGGTGGGGCCGGGATTCAGTCCCGCGCCAGCAGCGCCTGCAATGCTTCCAGCGCGGCCTGGCACTGCTGGCGGCTAACGTCCAAATGCGTGACCAGGCGCACCGAGTCGGGGCCGGCGGCGCCGGCGAGGACGTTGCGGGCGGCGAGCTTCTCCACGAGTTTGGCCGCTGGCTCGCCCGTTTTGGCCACGCCGAAAATGACGATGTTGCTTTGCACCCGGCCGGGGTCCAGCTCGGCGCGGGGCAGGGCGGCCAAGCCCGCGGCCAAAAACGCCGCGTTGGCGTGATCCTCGGCCAGCCGCGCCGGACCCTTCTCCAGCGCCACCAAGCCGGCGGCGGCCAGAATGCCCGCCTGGCGCATGCCGCCGCCGAGCATTTTGCGCGCGATGCGGGCGCGATGAATGAACTCCTCGTCGCCGATCAGCATGGAGCCCACCGGCGCGCCCAAGCCCTTGGACAGGCAGAACATGACCGAATCGAAGCCGCGCGCCAGTTCCTCGACCGGCCGCTTGAGCGCGGTGGCGGCGTTGAAAATGCGCGCGCCATCCAGATGCACCGGAATGCCCAGGTCCTTGGCGCGGCGGCAGATTTCGGCCGCGACCGGCGGCGGGGTCACGATGCCGCCGGCCATGTTCAGCGTGTTCTCCACGACGATCAAGCCGGTGCGGGCGCGGTGATACGGCGCTTCCAGCGATAGCCCCGGCGCCAGCGCCGGCCAGGTCAGCACGCCGTCCGCGGTCAACACCGGGCGCACCAAGCAGCCGGAAAAGGCGCCCGGCATGGCCATTTCATAGTTGTAAATGTGCGCCCGGCTTTCGCAGAGGATCTCCTGGCCGGGACGGGTATGCAGATGGATGGCGATTTGGTTGCCCATCGTGCCGGTGGGCACGAACAGCGCCGCCGGCCGGGCAAACAGCTCCGCCGCGCGCTGCTCCAGCCGGTTGACCGTCGGGTCCTCGCCGTAGACGTCGTCGCCGACCTCGGCGTTGGCCATGGCGCGGCGCATCTCCTCGCTGGGCCGCGTCACGGTGTCGCTGCGCAGGTCAATCACCCGCTCCTCGCGCTCGCGGCGCATCGCCGCCGCGCCGGCCGCTTCGCCGGGCCCCAACTGCGCCTCGACTCCGGTCATTCCCTTGGGTGCGAATCGTCCCCGCATATTTCCATGGTCCCCGTTAGGCCAAAAACCGCGCGAACACCTCATTGGCCAGCAGACGGCCGCGGTCGGTCAAAGCCAGCCGCCCCGCCCTCTGGCGCAACAGTCCCGCGGCGGCCATTTCCGCCGCCGCCGGCTTCTTCGATTGTACCGGCGCGGCGCCGAACTCCCGCTCCAGCGCCCGCCAGCCAACCCCGGCGTTGCGGCGCAGGCCCAGAAAAAACGCTTCCTCCAGTTCCTGTTCGGCGCTGAGCGCGCCGGCTTCGGCCCGCGGCAGGCGTCCCGCGGCGAGTTCGTCCAAATACGTTTGCAGTTCGGCGGTGTTGCCCCAGCGGCGCGGCGCCGGTTGGCGCAGGAACGAGTGCGCCTCCACGCCGAAGCCCAGATACGGCCGCCGCAGCCAATAGCGTTCGTTGTGGCGGCTTTCCTGGCCCGCGCGGGCGAAGTTGGAGATTTCATATTGCCGCAGGCCGGCGGCGCCCAGGCGCTCCGCCGCCCAGGCGTACCAATCGGCGGTGGCGTCGCCGTCGGGCATCGCCGCCGCGCCATACCGCCGCCCCCCGGCGAGCACTTCCGCGCCTAAGCGGCTGTCTTCGTCCAATTCGAACAGATAGACCGAAACATGGGGCACGCCGCTGGCGATGCTGCGCTCCACCGATTCCCGCCAGGTCGCGGTGGTTTGCCCGGGAAGCCCGGCGATCAAATCCAGATTCAGGTTGCGGATGCCGGCCCGGCGCAACCGGGCCAGGTCGGCGCGGATGACCGCGGGGGTATGGCGGCGGCCCACTTGGCGGGCTTCCGCGGCGTTCCACGTCTGCACGCCCAGGCTGACGCGGTTCACGCCCGCCGCCGCCAATGCGTCGCACACCGCGCCGCTGACCGTGCCCGGCATCGCCTCGCAGGTGAACTCGGCGCCCGGCGCCAGGGTGAAATGCCGCCGCAGCAGGGCGGCCAATTCCCTGAGGCGCTCCGGCGGCAGCAGACTCGGCGTGCCCCCGCCCCAGTACATCGAATCCACCGGCGCCGGGCCGGCGGGCGCCTCCGCCGCCAGTGTCAGCACGATTTCCCGCTCCAGCGCCTCCAGATACGGCGCCTGCAGCGCGGCGGGAAAGACCCCGCTGGCGAAGTTGCAAAAGCTGCACTTGGCGCGGCAAAAGGGGATGGCGACGTAGACGCCCCACCCGCCGCCGGCGACTG
>JAKAUF010000442.1 GCA_021827785.1 Acidobacteriota bacterium
CCGCTCCTCGCCCAGCAGGCGATTGAGCAGCGTGCTCTTGCCCGCGTTGGGGCGGCCGACGATGGCGATTCCGGGAATCCGCTCCCCTTCCGCCCCGGCGGTCGTGGACGGCTCGCCCGCGGGAACGGTCTTCGTGCCGGCGGCGGCGGCGCCGTGGTCCGCGCCGGGCGTGGATTCCGCCGCGCCCAGGTTCCCTGCCGCATTGCGCGCGGAAGGCTCCTGCGCGATCAGCCAATCCAGCGCATCATCCAGCCCGATCCCTTGCTCGGCGCTGACGGCGAACTGCGGCTGGATGCCCAGTTCGGCGTAGGGCCCGAGCGCCGCATGCTGCGCGGCGGATTCAATTTTATTGACTAGGAGCGCAGCCGGCTTCCCGCCGCGGCGCAGCAACCGCGCCAGTTGATAATCCGGGGCGGTCAGCGCCGCGCGCCCATCCACCACGAAAAATATCGCGTCGGCTTGGTCCACCGCGACCTGGGCTTGGCGAAAAATAGCGGCTGGGATCAGCGCCTGGTCGTCGGGAATGATGCCGCCGGTATCGGCGACCTCCAGCGCCCGGCCGCGCCATTCGGCGGCGCCATGGATGCGGTCGCGCGTGATGCCCGGCTCATCGCCGACAATCGCCCGGCGGGTGCCGGTCAGCCGATTGAACAGCGTGGATTTGCCGACGTTGGGCCGGCCAACGATCACCACCCGCAGCAGCGGAAACGTTCGCTCGCCGCCCTGGGGGCTGCTCCGGAGCCGCGCTGGCCGCGCCATGACGGGATGGGATCTGCCGGCCGCCGCGCCGCTCAGGAAACGGTCGCCAACTGGGATTCGTCCATGTCGAAGTTGGACCAGACGTGCTGGACGTCCTCGTGGTCCTCCAAGGCTTCCAGCAGTTTCAGCGTCTGCTCGGCTTCCTTGCCCTCGACCTTGACGTAATTCTGCGGGATCATCGCCACTTCCGCGTTGGCCGGCTCCAGCGCTTTGCCTTTTACCGCTGCAAGAACTTTGTCGAAGGCTTCGGGAGCGGTCAGCACCTCCCAGCTCCCGCCATCGTCCTTCAAATCGTCAGCCCCGGCATCCAGCACCAACGCCATCAAGTCATCTTCGCCGATCGCTTCCTTGGGAATCGAAATGGCGCCGCGTTTTTGGAACATCCAGGCCACGCTACCGGCTTCGCCCAAATTGCCGCCGCCCTTGGATAAAAGGTGCCTCAGCTCGCTGACGGTGCGGTTGCGGTTGTCGGTGGTGATTTGCAGCAGCATCGCCGCCCCGCCCGGGCCGTAGCCCTCCAGCGTCAGTTCCTCGTACTGCACGCCGGGCAGCTCGCCGGTGCCGCGCTGGATGGCGCGCTTGATGTTGTCGGCGGGCATGTTCTCCGCCTTGGCGGCCAGCACGGCGGTGCGCAGGCGGGGATTGCTGTCCGCGTCGCCTCCGCCTTGGCGGGCGGCGATGGTGATTTCCTTGATGATGCGGGTGAACTTGGCGCCGCGCTTGGCGTCGGTGGCGGCCTTTTTGTGCTTAATGGTCGCCCATTTGGAGTGTCCAGACATAACGAATCCTTGGGGTTAGGCTGGCGCAGCGGCTGACCCGCCCAGCTTTTGGGCGCCCCCGCCACGGTCTGAGCCGCCGACCGGGCTCCGGCGCGTCACGCCGCAACCTAACCGGCGCCGAAACGCAAATCGAGCCGTACCGAAGCGCCGCGCAATCCAGAATTATAGCAAACCGAAGGGTGCGAAAAAAAACGGGGGCCGCGCCTAGGCGCGGCCCCGAACGGAATGGCAGGAAAGCGGGTACTAGAAGCTAAAGCTAATCTGCCCCTCGAAGGCGCGGGGAATGCCCTCGGCGAAGACGCCCGTGTTCAAGCCGTACTTGCGCACCCGGTTCAGGCCAGTCGTGTCGGTAATCGAGCCGGGGTTACCGAAGCCCAACTGGGAAAGGTTATAGCCCGTGGCGATCGCGCCCCCCATCGAGTCGCCCGGCGGATCGTAGTTGCCGACGTTGAAGACGTTGTAGCACTGGATGTCGGGCGTGATCGTCAAATGCTCCCCGACTTGGATGGCCTTGGAGATTTTGAGGTCGCTATCCCAGAACGCGCCCGGCGTCAATTGGCCCGGCGTGATGTTGGCGGCGTAGGGCATCACCAGGCCAAACGCCTTCATATCCGCGGCGCTCACCAGCCCCGCGCCCTCCAGCGCCTGCCCGGCGGGAGTCAGCGTGCCGGCGTAGGCTTGGTTGTAGGTGTTGATCACCTGCTGCATCGCGGCTGGCTTAAGCGACCGGTTGAACGCGCCGACATTGGCGCCGGGAATGATGTCTCCCGTGGTGCCGTCACCCGTCCAATCCGTGGCGAAGATCTCGCCGGAGCCCAGGCCCACGGTGGCGAGCGTGGGCGTGACCGGCATGCCGCTGTCAATGTGGTTGACGGTGGAGAACATCACGCCCCAGGGCATATGGAAGATGCCGCCGATGCTCAACTGGCTGGTGCGGTCATAGCCGTTCGGGCCGTAGAACCTCCGCGGGTTCACGTTGTCGGTGACGCCGGGGGCAAACGACTGATCGAACTGCGTCGAATCCAGGCGCCCCAATGCGTAGGAAATGATCACGTTGCTGGCGTGGATCCAGCTCAGCAGCGAGGGCCGTTGAATCAGCAGCTTGACTTGGAGCGCGTGATAGTTCGACGTACCCAGGTTCCGATCCACGGACAAGTTGCCGAAGTTCGGATTGATGCCGCCGAAGGCGTAGCTCGGGCTGCCGACCACGCTGTTGGTGCCGCCGCCGATGGAAAGCCCGGCGCGGTTGCCGCCCAGCAATTCGCCCTGCACGGCGGCCTGGGTCACGGTGCCATTGTTAATCGCCGCGGCGAGGTTGTCCATGGTCGCGCCCGGCGTGGCGCCCTGGGCGATGCCCAGATCCTTGGCGGTGCTGTTGATGGCGCCGATCGCGACCGCCTTGTTCAGGTAGCTGGCGTTGCCGACCTGGTTGATGTTTTGGATCATCAGCAGATCGAAACCGCGATTGCTGACAAAGTTGGCCGAGAACACCACACCTTGCGTGAATTGATGCTGGAATCCGGCGTTGAACTGCACTGAATATGGCGTGCGATAGGTGCTGTCAAACAGCGGGCTGCCGGTGTTCTGTGTTCCCGGCGTCGCCTCGCCCGGCACCAGCGCCGAGCCGCTTCCGCCAGCCAAAATCGCCGGATTGGCCAATGGTGTCTGCGGTAGAGCCGCGTAGCTGGACTGCAACGCCGCCTGGGCGGACATCATCGCCGGCACCAGCGAGCCGATCGGCTGGTTTATCAGGCTCTGCCCGCTGCCGGGACAGAGGAACAGGCAGGCGCCGCTGGCGCTCCTGAGCGGATTCCCGTCAATCGCGTACGGAAACGCCGGGGCGATCGAGTTGCTGATGTAGTTCGACCGCTCGAACATCACGTTGTTATAGATATCATTCTCGTAATACATGCCGCCGCCGATGCGGATCACCGTCTTGCCCTTGCCGGTCGGATCCCAAACCAAGCC
>JAKAUF010000454.1 GCA_021827785.1 Acidobacteriota bacterium
CGTCGGCGGTGGCCGGGTCCATCCATTGCAGCTGCGGCTGCTTGTCAATGACGATCAAGTTGACGTAATTGCGGCTGCGCAGGCAATGCTCGGCCACGCTGAGCAGGCAGTTGGCGTCGGGCGGCAAATAAATGCGCGCCACGGTGCCGCGCTTGGACAGCACCACGTCCACCAGCCCCGGCCCCTGATGGCTGAAGCCGTTGTGGTCGTTGCGCCAGCAGGTCGAGGTCAGCAGCAGATTGAGCGAGGCGATCGGCGCCCGCCAGCGCAGCTCGCAGGCGTGCTCCAACCACTTGGTGTGCTGCACGACCATGGAGGCGGCGATCATGGCGAACGCTTCATAGGTGGCGAACAGCCCGTGGCGGCCGGTGAGCAAATAGCCCTCCAGCCAGCCTTCGCAGAGGTGCTCGCTCAAGACCTCCAGCACGCGGCCGTCGTGGCTAAGGTGGTCGTCGATCCCTAGGATGGGACCGGAGAAGCCCCGATCGGTGGTCTCCAGAATGTCTTGCAGACGGTTGGAGGCCAGTTCGTCGGGGCAGAAGACGCGGAAGCGGTCCGGGTTGGCGGCGTAGATGTCGCGCAGCATCGCGCCGAGCACGCGCGTGGATTCCCGCGCCTCCCGCGCCGGCGCCGGCACGGGCACCGCGTAGGCGTCGCGCTTGGGCAGCTTGAGCGGCCGCAGCAGCCGCCCGCCGTTGGCGTGCGGATTGGCGCCCATGCGCCGGTCGCCCGCAGGCGCCGCCGCGACGATGTCGGCCGCCGGCTCGCCGCCGGCTTGGAACAATTCCTCCGGCCGGTAGCCGCGCATCCACGCCTCCAGCGCGCGCAACTGCGCGGGATTTCCGCGCACGTCGGCCAGCGGCACCTGATGCGCCCGAAACGTTCCTTCGATGGGTACGCCGTCGAACTCCTTGGGCCCGGTCCAGCCCTTCGGCGAGCGCAGCACGATCATCGGCCACGCCGGCGGCTGGCCCGCCGCCCAAGTTTGCACGCCGCCTCCCTGCCGCGCCGCGGCTTGGATGGCGCGGATGCGGTCATGGCAGGCGCGCAGCGTAGCGGCGAACTGCTGGTGCATGGCCATGGGTTCGTCGCCGCAAACGAAATGCGGCTCATACCCGATCCCTGCGAAATATTCCCGCAGCCGCAGGTCGCTATGCCGCGCGGCGACGGTGGGATTGGCGATCTTGTAGCCGTTGAGGTGCAGCACCGGCAGCACCGCGCCGTCGCGCGCGGGATTCAGGAAATAGATCCCCGGCCAGGAGCCCGCCAGCGGCCCGGTCTCAAACTCGCCATCGCCGACCACCGCCAGCGCCAGCAGATCGGGATTATCGAAAACGGCGCCGAAGGCGTGCGAGAGGACATAGCCCAATTCCCCGCCCTCGTGAATGGAGCCGGGCGTGGGCACGCTGACATGGCTGGGCACGCCGCCCGGCGTCGAGAAGCGGCGGAACAACCGCAGCATGCCCGCGGCGTCGCGCGTCACCTCCGGATACACCTCGCTGTAGACGCCCTCCAAATACACGTTGGCCAGCACCGCCGGGCCGCCGTGGCCGGGCCCGGCGAGGAAAATGGCGTTCACGTCCCGCTCACGGATCAGCGCGTCGAGGTGGGCGTAAATGAAGCTCAGCCCCGGCGAAGTGCCCCAATGGCCCAGCAGCCGCGGCTTGATATGCTCCGCGCGCAGCGGCTCCCGCAGCAGCGGGTTGGCCTGGAGATAGATTTGGCCGACGGTCAAATAATTGGCGGCGCGCCAATACCGGTCCAGCCGCTGCAATTCCTCCGGCGCCAAGGGCCCGGCGGGCAGCTGGCCCTCGGCCGGAACGGCAACGGCGCTGGAAAACGTAGGATCGAAGCGAAACATATTAGTTGTCCTGACGGCGCGAATGTTGGCTCAGCCACCCTGCCCCCTGCCGCGCCAGTTCCTGGTTTTCATCGGTGGCGATCACGCGGATGCTCACCGCGCCGCCATCCGGAGATATCACCGGCGCGCCGCGGGCGTTGCGGGCCGCATCCACCTGAAGGCCCATCCACTCCATGCCGCGGCAAATTTCTCCGCGCACGGCGGGCGCATTTTCGCCGATGCCGCCGGCGAAGACCAAGCAGTCCACCCCGCCCAGGCTGGCCGCCATCGCCGCCAGATGCTTGCGCGCCTGCCACAGGAAGCAGTCCACGGCCAGCTTCGCCTGCGGGTTGCTCTCCGCCTGCACCAACAGCGTCCGCATGTCGCCGCTGATGCCGGAAATGCCCAACAAGCCGCCTTGATGATTGACCAAATGGTTCACCTGCGTCGCGGTCATTCCCCGCGATTGCAGGAAGACCACCACGCCCGGATCCAGGTCGCCGGTGCGGCTGGACATGATCAAACCGCCGCAGGGCGTCAGGCCCATGGTGGTATCCACGCTGCGGCCGGCGCGGATGGCGGTAATGCTGGCGCCATTGCCCAGATGGGCAACGATCACGCGTCCCTGCGCGGCCTTGGGGTCGAGCCCTTGCAGCGTGGCCAGCACCGAGGCGCAAGACAGCCCGTGGTAGCCGAAGCGTTCGATGCCCTGGCCGCGCCAGGCGGCGGGCAAGGGAACGGTCCGCGCCTCGGCCGGCATGGAAGCATGAAAAGCGGAATCGGAGCAGCCAATCTGCGGAACGCTGGGATAGATGCGGCGGACGGCCTGGATGGCGGCGATGGCCTGGGGCAGATGATCCGGCGCCTCGCGTTGTTCCACGTCCAGCTCCGCGATCGCCGCTTCATCTAATTCCCGCGGCGCCAGAAACGCCTGCGAAGCCACCACCAGCCGGTGCGCCACCGCCTCAAACTCCCCTTCCGGCCCCTGCTGCCCCAGCCAATGCAGAAACGCGGTCAGCGCGGCGGCGTGCGTCTGCGCCGCCGACTCACTGCGGAACAGCGGCCGGCCGTCGGCGTCGCGGATGCGAAATTGGCCGGAGGCGGCGCCGATGGCATCGGCCGTGCACGAGTAAATCAATGCCGGCGCGCTGCCCACCGCGTACAGCGCCGCCTTCAAACTTGACGAGCCGGTATTGACGGTCAATAGCCGCATCGTGCGTTCCAGCGCGGCACTACAGACCAGCTTACCGCCATCGCCGGGCGCGGGCCACTCCGCGCCGCCGCTGCCGCCCGTCCTTCCATCCCGCCGTTTCTGGGGGCGCGGGCGGCCTCGCCCGCATCTTTGGCGAACCCAGTGCGTTCCGTTCGACGCCGCGGGCCCCTGGGGGCGCGGGCGGCCTCGCCCGCATTCCCGGCGCTGCGGCCCGGCGGCTTCCCGCGCCCGCAGGTCCTAATTCGCCGCCGTACCCGCGCATTGCTTGGCGCGGGCCCCAGCGCGGCTGCGCCGCGCGTCCCGCTTACGCGCCGGCTGGGCCGGGGACCCCAGCCCGCCCCAGCCCAGCCGACGCGTCGCTCCACCCCAACGCGCACCGCTGCGCGTTGGGGACCCCGGCTTTGGGGGCCGCGCCGCGTCGCTTGCCGGGGGCGGGCCGCCGCGATTGCCG
>JAKAUF010000132.1 GCA_021827785.1 Acidobacteriota bacterium
GGATGGCCACGCCGCGCCGCTCCAGCACCTGCCACGGCAGCGTCGAGGCGGGAAAATCCCCGCGCAGCAGCAGGACTTCATCCCCCGCCCGCCAATCCAAGCCGTTGGCGATGGTCTGCAGGCCGTAGGAAGCGCTATTGCCCAGGACGATTTCACTTTCGCTGGCGGCGATCAGCCGTGCCAGCCGCGACTTCAGCTCCCGCGGCACGGCGGCGTAGCGATCGTCGCTCATGCGGAAGGGCCGGGCTTTCTCTTCCACCACCTCCAGGGCGGCCCGCACCGCCGCGTTGGGCAATGGGCCCTGCTGGGCGCAGTTCAGCCAGGCGCGGCCGTGGGAGGAGGCGAAATGGTGGGCAAAGGACGGGGCGTTGTCCACCCGCCAGAATGCCACAGGCCGCGCGCCAAGCGGGACGCCCCGCCGGCGGCGGGGCTGGGGCCCGCGTGAATCAAATCGCCTGGCGCCCGGCCCGCACGGGCCATCGTAGGATAGGAGAACCGGCATGGCCAAGATTTCGACCCGCACGGCGGGATGGTTGGGATTCACCCTTCTGTTGGCGGGCTGCGCCGCGGCGTGGTGGTGGACCGGTTTGGCGTCGGGCGCTTCGGGGTTCCCGACCAGCGGCCGCCGCCGCATGCAGATTCTTCACCACGAGCGGCCGCTGGTCATCGCCAGCGCCATGTCCGGGCTGGCGGACACGCCGGAGGAACAGCAATTGGCGCGGCAGGCGCAGACCACCGCGGCGGCGATGGTGCGCGCCGCCTTGCAGCATAGCCTGGCGGCGCAAGCCGACGAGGCCGAGGATCATCGCGGTCCGGAATGGGCCCGCTACGACGCCGCCCGCGCCGCGCTGCGCCAAGAGCAGGCCGCCGACCAGGCCCTCGCGAAGCAAATCGCCGCCGCGCCGCCGGCGCGGCGTCCCCGGCTGGTGGCGGAACGCGATCTGAGCCAGGCGCAGTTGCAACTGGACCAAGCGCGTGTGGAAGACGCCCGCCAGGATCTGTACCGCGCCCGCGCCGCCGCCCTGATGACGCCGCAGCAGGTCTTGGCGCAAGCACGCCGCTACCAGTCGTCGGCCCGGCAGTTGGCGGCCAAATACCGCCAGCGCTGGCGGGCGCAGAGCACGGCGCGCAATCCGCAAACCGCGCAAGGACTGGCGGTTCTGTTCACCAGTTGGCATCTGCTGGCGGCCAAGTTGAAGGCCCTGCGCTGGGCCCAGGCGCAAAGCGCCGCCGCCGCCGCCGCCGCCGTCGCCGCGCACAACCGCCTGCATGCGGAATTGCAGCACGCCGAGGCGCAAAATGCCGCGCGCATGGCCGGCGATCTGGCCCGCCTGCGCCAGGCCCGCCGCGGCGCCGGCTTCGGGGGTATGGCCGCGCAAACAAGAAGCGCGGTGCATAACGCCGAGGAACTCGCCGAGGGCCAGCGCCGCCTGATCAGCCTCGACCACGCCGCCGAGCGCCAGCGGCAACTCGCCGGCGTTTACCGGCGTTGGGTCGAGATCACCGTCGCGCAGCAGGAATTGGCCCTGCATGACGCCCTCGGCATGTGGCTGGAGATCCTCTCCGGCTTCGCCGTCCTGCTGATCCTCGATTTGCTGGCGGGCCGCGCCGTCCGCCGCTGGCGCACCGAGCGCCGCCGCGTCCATACCGTCCGTCACTTGACCCGCTTCGTGCTGGGAGCGGTCGCCTTGATCTGGCTGCTGCTGATCGCGGTCGGCAAGCCGGCGCAATGGCTCACCTTCCTCGGCCTGGCCGGCGCCGGACTGACGGTTGCCCTGGAGAACACCATCCTCAGCTTCGCCGGGTGGTTCGTGGTTATCGGCCGCCGCGGCGTCACCCCCGGCGATTGGGTCGAAATCAACGGCGTCAACGGCGAGGTCGTGGAAATTACCCTGTTGCGCACCGTATTGCAGGAAGCCGGCAACTGGACCGAGCCCGGCCACGCCACCGGACGCCGCGTCTACCTGCCCAACAGCTTCGTGTTCACCGGTCCCTATTTCAATTTCTCCACCCGCGGCCAATGGCTGTGGGATGAGATTCGCCTGGCCCCGGTCGGCGGCGCGCCCTGGACGCCGCAATCCTTGGCCGCCATCGCCGCCTTGGTGGCAGAGGAAACCCGCGCCGACGCCGCGTTGGCCGCCAAGGAATGGGAGGAACAGCACCGGGAGCCGCACCCTCGCGGGCGCGGCGGCTCCGCGCCCGCGGGCATCGCGGCCGCCAAACTGGAATTCAGCCCCGTGGTGCAAATCAAGCCCAGCGCCGCCGGCGGGGATCTTTGCATCCGTTACATCACCACCGCCGCCACCCGCGCCATGCGCCGCGAGTCGCTCTACCGCCGCATCTTCCATCAGCGCGGCATCGTCCCGCCACCCGCCGCCACCGCCGCATCTTCCGCCAATGCCTAAGTACTGCCCGGCAATGGCCCGGCAATAGCCCGATTGCAATTCGCGGGGGCCGCGCCAATTAAGACCGCGCTCGGCGCCGCGCCGATCAAAGCGGGGCTGGGGCCCGCGCCTATCAATGGCAGGTTGGGGCCTCCCACGGCCGCTCGTGCGGCATCCCAAGCTAAGGCGCGCCCGCGGCAGCGGCGCCTGGGGGACGGTCCCATGCCCTGGTTTTGGTTATGGGCGGTGTTTTTCGCCATTTGGATCATCTTGCTGCTGACCCATGTTCCCATTTTCATCGCCGATATCTTCCTCGGTCTTTGGGTCGCCATGATCATAGTCATCCTGTTCCGCAATCTGGTTCGCCGCGGGCTGGAGTGAGCCGCCCCATCCCCGGTGAGTATCGTCGCTGGCGGGCATAGATTCCCGGGCGCGTGAAGCGGGACGCCCCGCAATCGGTGGGGCCGGGGCCCGCGCCTATCAATGCTGGTGAATTCACCCCCGGCCTGGGCCCCAACCGGGAGAGGCGGCGCGCCGGGCCGGTCGCGAGCGCTTCCTTCGGCGGAGCGGCGGGCATACAATCAATGCCGAATGCGGAGGCGCTCGGTTCGCAGGTCGCGCCTTCACCGGAGGGGCGCGGAAACCATGGCCAAAATTGTCGCCTTCATCAATCTCACGCTCGACGGCGTGATGCAGGGCCCGGCGAACGCGGAGGAAGACCGCCGCGATGGCTTCGCTCAAGGCGGCTGGGGCGCCGGCTACAACGCCATGTCCGCCGCCGGCGAGGTCATGGCCAACACCGGCGCGTTACTCTTCGGCCGCCGCACCTATGAGCATTTTCACTCGGTCTGGCCCCAGCGCACCGAAAGCCCGTATTCAGCGTTCCTGGACAATATTCCCAAGTACGTTGCCTCCCGCACGCTGCGCGAGCCGCTGCCGTGGAACAACTCCATTCTCCTGGCCGGCGAAGCCGCCGATGGCGTGGCCCGGCTGCGGCAAGAGCCGGGCAAGGACGTCATCATCATGGGCAGCGGGGTTCTGATCCAGTCGTTGCTGCGCCGCGGCTTGGTGGATGAATTCGCCTTGCTCATTCATCCCATCGTCCT
>JAKAUF010000168.1 GCA_021827785.1 Acidobacteriota bacterium
GGCCATCCGCACCCGCACCAACACGTCCCGCGGACCCAACTCCGGCACGGGTACGGAGCGGATTTCCGCTCCCGGCGCCGGGCTAGGTTTGACCAGAGCTTGCATAGGAAATGTACCGGCAGCAACCGACTTTTGATGCTAACAGGTTTGCCTTTCCCCGGCCCGACGCCGCCGCCCTGCCGTCCGGTTGGTGGGGTTTGCCGCCGCCGCGGCACTGCGAGCATCGCGTGCTCGCGTGCCGCGGGCCCCGGCCGCCGCCGATTTCTCGGATCCGGCGGCGCGCCTGCGGAGCTCGCACCCGCCGCCGTCGCTGTGGCTCTTCTGCGGCCTCCCGCCCTGCAGCGCGAACCCTGATTGATCTACCATGGCGGAGTTAATGGCTGGGCAGGGCGCTAGGCCGGCGGGCGATTTCCGCCTGGCTTGTGGCGCCGTCCCGGCGGCCGCCACATCCCCATGAGTGATTCCCGCTTGCGCTCCCTCTTCCGCTCTGGCGCCGCCGGCGCGGTTTTTTGTTTGGCCTTGGCCCTGCCCGGCTGGGCGCAGTGGACCCCGGTGGGCAACATGCCGCCGGCACGGCGCGTCGCCGACGGCGTCGTCTACAGCAATGCCTCGGGCATGGTCCGCCTGACGGTGATTCGCCCTGGCATTATTCGCGTCTGCTTCACGCCGGCGCCGGAGGCTCAGTTATCCCTGGGCCGCTCCTTCGCGCTCGCGCCAAAGTCCTCCCCCGCCGCGCCCCCGGCCTTCACCTTCGCCGCCGGCGTGGTCGGCGACGTATTGCAAACCTCGGCGCTGAAGGTGGTCGTCAACCGCCATCCCTTCCGCTTGCGGTTTTACGACCCCAGCGGGCGGTTGATTGACGCCGACGCCGCCGATGGCATGGCCTTCGACCCCGCGGATGCCGCCGACGGCGGCGGCGCCCGCGTGCGCGTTTGGAAGCAATTGAACGCCGGCACGCATTTCTACGGCTTGGGGGAAAAGACCGGTCCGCTCGACAAGCGCGGCGAGCGCCTGGGCGGCACCGATTACGTGATGTGGAACACCGACCAGCCCGGCTATAACAACGCCACCGACCCGCTCTACGCCGACATTCCGTTTCTGCTGGTGCTGGACAAACGCGCGCATCAGCCGGCGCTGGCGCATGGCCTGTTCTTCGACAATACCTTCCGGGCCAGCTTCGACTTGGGCAAGACCAGCCGCCGGTTTTATGACTTCGGCGCGCAGGGAGGGCCGCTCAACTATTACCTGATCGCCGGGCCCACGCCCAAGGACGTGTATCGCCGCTATGCGGCGCTGACCGGCCGTATTCCCATGCCGCCGCTGTGGAGCTTGGGCTACAACCAGTGCCGCTACAGCTATTACCCCGCCAGCCGCGTGCTGCACATCGCCGAGAAGTTTCGCCGCCTGCACATTCCCGCCGACGTGGTGTGGATGGACATCGCCTACATGCGCGGCTACCGCATCTTCACCTGGAGCCCGAAGGGCTTTCCCCATCCCCGCCGCCTGTTGGCCCAGCTGCACCGCATCGGCTTTCATGCCGTCACCATCATTGACCCCGGCGTAAAGCGGGACCCGAACGGCTATGCGACCTATGCCAGCGGCGTCGCCGCCGGCGTTTTCGTCAAATATCCCAGCGGGCGGATCTACGCCGGTCCGGTCTGGCCGGGACCGGCGGTGTTTCCGGATTTCACCGCGGCGGCGGCACGCGCCTGGTGGGCGGGGCAGGTCGCCCGCTTCGCCGCCGCCGGCGTGGACGGCCTTTGGAACGACATGAACGAGCCCTCGATCTTCAACACCGCGAGCGCCACCATGCCGGACCAGGTGATCTTCCATCACGACGGCCAGGCCATCACCGCCGCCGCGGCGCACAACGTATTTGGGCAGCAGATGTCCCGCGCCTCGCGCCAGGGGCTGCTGCAACTGCGGCCGCAAGACCGTCCCTTCGTGCTGACCCGCGCCACGTACGCCGGCGGCCAGCGCTACGCGGCGCTGTGGACCGGGGACAACACCTCCCGCTGGAGCTATCTGCCCGACGGCATCACCACGCTGCTGGGGATGAATCTTTCTGGTTTTCCCTTCGTCGGCAATGACATCGGCGGCTTCGCCGGCACGGCCACGCCCGACCTGTGGACGCGCTGGGTGGAAGCGGCGGCGTTCTTTCCCTTCATGCGCGGCCATTCCTCGATCGGCACGCCGCAGAAGCAGCCCTGGTCCTTCGGCACGGCTCACCTGGCGGAGAATCGCCGCGCCATCGAGCGCCGCTACCAATATTTGCCGTACATCTACGACGCCTTCCAGCAGGCCGCGCAGACCGGCCTGCCCATCCTGCGCCCGCTGGTGCTCGCCTTCCCCAACGATCCCCACACCTACGGCCTGGCCAGCGAGTACCTATTCGGCCGCGATCTGTTGGTCGCGCCCATCCTGCGCCCCGCCAGCACCGGCCGCGGCGTCTATTTTCCCGCGGGGACTTGGTATCGCCTGCAAAACGGCCGTGCCCCGCAGGCGTTTACCGGGCCGGCAACCAAGACCGTAAGCGCCGCTGAGGGCCAGTTGCCCCTATTCGCTCGCGACGGGGCCATTCTCTTTCGCGCGCCGGGGGGCAAATCGGCGCCCATCAATGCCGCCGCCGAGCTGAAGGCGCCATTGATTTTCGATGTCCTTTCCCAAACCGCCACCGAACGCAGGTTGTACGAAGATGACGGCGAAACCTTCGCCTACCGGAATGGCGTCTATTTCCGCCGCACCGTTGCCTTTCAGCCCGGTTCCCGGCAAACGGTGATCACGCTGTCCGCCGCCCAAGGTTCGTACCGGCCGCCGCGGCCCGACAACGTGATCGAGCTCCATTGGACTCCCATACCGGCCAGCGTGGAATTGAACGGCACGCCGCTGCCCGGAAGCGCGGTGCATTACAACGACAAGCTCCAGCGCCTGTTGATCACCATTCCGCAATCCGCGGCGCGGCAAACGGTCACCGTGCGCTGGTAACTCCGCTCCGGTGCGTTCCCGGGCGCTAATCTCGCGAGGCAACCGCCGCCCCGGCGGACGAATCGTACCGCTAGGCGGACAAGAAGAGCGTTTTGCTTGGAACCTCAATTATTCGGCGCAAGCCAAATAAGGAGCACCCAGCAAAGCGGCTTGCCTTGTCCGCCATTTCTTTGGCCTCCCGCAACAATTTGACTTCTCGCTAGGGCAGCGCCCGGTGCCCGCGGCTTCCACGCCGGCGGCGAAATTGTCGCGCTAGGCGTGGAGGCAACGGCTGCGCGCGGCGCCCGCCGGCGAATGCGGTCCCGCCTGGCGAACGCGGCCCCGCCTTCAGCCCATCCAATCTCTCAAACGAAATCGAATGAGAGGTTTTGATGAGCACTGATCCCGTTTATCCCATGCCGTCGTCCTCCGGCCGAGGAGCGCCGCCGCTGACGCCGGAAAATCTCGGCCCCCGGCTAGCGGAGTTGCCGACGGTATTTCTTCAACCCATTGCCGCGCCGTCCA
>JAKAUF010000280.1 GCA_021827785.1 Acidobacteriota bacterium
GCCGCCGCACCGGTCAGGGCGGCGAGCCAAAGCGGAACGGTTGGCTGCGGCGCGCCCGAGTCCCGGCGCAGGCGGCGCGTTCCGCTGACCTGGACGGCCGGGGTCTGGGCGTGGGCGGTGAGCACGCAGAGAGCGGCCAGAACCAGCACCGCGACGACGCGGAAGCGGCTCAGCCGCCCAACGTTGGACGCTCCCGTTGGTCGCTGCGGCCGGGCTGCGACGCCCGGCAACGGACGCCCGCTGGCGCTCGGGGCGTATCCAAGTTGCCGCGAGGCGAGGGGGCGCATCAGTGCTTTTCGCTCGCGGCGCCGCGGGCTGGCGCGGCGCCCGGCGTGGGCGGAACACCGCGGCCCTCGGGCTTCGCCTGCGCTGGCCGGCGATGGATGCGGGAGTCCTTTCGCGAAGGCCCGCGCCTAGCGATGGTTAGAGCCACGGCGCTCCCCAATGGGGCAGAAACATCTTCAGCACCAAAACGGCGGTCACGAGGGCGTAACCCATCAGCGCATTGTACTCACGATGGCGGCGGTACAGAGCCAGGGAGAAACCGGAGACGGCGTGGTCCTGGGCGGGGACCGGCGCCGGCCACAAGCGCGGCCAAAAACGGGGAACGGCGCGGCAATAGGCGGTGAACGCCGGGCCGAACCGCTGCGCCAAATAGGCTTCCTCGCGGCGGATCACCGGACCATACACGGCGGCAAACAGGACGGCGGCGGCAACCGCCATCAGCGGATCGGCGGCGGCGAGAAGGAAGCCGGCGGCGAGGATGGCGCTGCCCAGATACAGCGGATTGCGGCAGAAGCGGTACGGGCCGGTGGTGGCGAGGGCGTCATTTTTGCGGATGTGGCCGGAGGCGAGGGCGCGCAGGGCTAATCCCAGGGCGGCCATGGGCAAGCCCAGCGCCAAGCTGAGCGGCGTGGGGCGGGCGCGCAGCAGGAAGACCGCCGCCGCCGCGAAACCCAGCGGGACGCGAATCCGGGCCAGCCAGTAGCCGATTGGTTTGCGCCCGCTGCTGGCGCTGGGGACCGCGCCGCTCACGATCCCACTCCGGCGGGAGCGTCATCGGCGGCGGAGCGGGCCAGCAGTTCCCCGCAGGCCGCCGCGACCTCATCCACGCTAATGGCCAGCATGTTGGGGGAGTAGCGTTGCCCACGGGGATAGCTGGCGAGGTGCGGCTTATGCAACACGATGGCGCGGCTGGAGAAGGGCCCGTTGCGGGCGGGATCGGTGGGACCGAACAGCGCCACGACGGGCGTGCCCAACGCGGCGGCCAAATGCAGCGGACCGGTATCGCCGCCGACCGCCAAGCGCGCCTGCGCCAGCATCGCCGCCAACTGCACCGCATCGCCGGAAAACATGCGGGCGCGAATGGCGGTGGCGCGGCGAAAGGCATCGTCCATGGCTTGCTCCCCGGGTCCGCGATTCAACACCGCCGCGAGGCCGTAGTCGCGCTGGAGCCGGTCGGCCAATTCGGCGAAGCGTTCCGTCGGCCAGCGTTTGGAGGCCCAGCCGCCGCCGGGGGAGAGAAACACGAAAGGGCCGACGCGGTTGTCCTCCAGCCAGCGCCGGGTGGCAAACTGGGCGGTTTCCGGGATTGGGAAGGGGAACCGCCGTAGCCGCTCCAGGGAGCCCGGCGGCGGGACGGCGGCGGCGGCGATGTCTAGAAGCTGATCCACGACATGCGCCGACTCGGGCACGACATGGCGGTTGTAGAGCCAATGCGCGCCCCGCTCGCGCTCCACGCTGCGGGCCAACCCCAAGCGGTATTTGGCGCCCGCCAGGCGCGTGACCAGCGCCGATTTCAGCGTGCCCTGAAGGTCCACCGCCCAGGTGGCGGCGAAGGCGCGAATCCGGCGCATGTCGGCCTGAAACTCCGGCCAGGTGCCGGGCGCGGCGCGCAGGCGGAAGGTGTCCACGGTGAAGACGGCGTCGAGATCGGGATGGCGGGCGACCAGCGGTAGCCAGCGCCGCTCGACCACCCAGGCGATGCGGGCCAAGGGGAGCGTGGCGCGCAACGATACCGGTACGGGCAGGGCATGCACGATGTCGCCCAGACTGCTGAGCTTGATCAGCAAGATGCGCGGATAGAGGGGATCGGTGCTGGGGGCGCCGGGCATGGTGCGAAGTTCCAGGACCGTCGCGGCAGGGCTAGGCCGGACCCAGGCCCGCGCCAATCCGCGCCAGCAGCGACCGGGTGGAATGCTCCTTGGGATCGCCGACGATGGCGACGCGGATGCCGCAGGCGTCGGCGATCGCGCGCTCCGGGACGCTAGCCTCAGTGTAATCGGTTCCCTTGGCGTGCACGTCGGGACGCAAGCGCCGCAGCAGGCCGCCGGCGGTGGGGGCGTCAAAGATGACCACGGCGCTGACGGTTTGCAGCGCCGCCACCAGCTCCGCCCGCGCCGCCTGGGGCAGGACGGGCCGGCCCGGGCCCTTCAGCGCCCGGGTGCTGGCGTCGCTGTTGACGGCCACGATCAGCCGGTCGCCGAGCGCGCGCGCGGCGCGGAGATAGCGCACATGGCCGACATGCAGCAGGTCGAAGACGCCGTTAGCGAACACGACGCTGCGGCCGGTCTGCCGCCACTGGCGCACGGTGGTTTCCAAGGCGTCGAGGCTCTGGATTTTGTGCTGGTAGGACATCGGCGTCAGGCGTCCAGCGCTTGCAGCAGTTCGGCGGCGCTGACGGTGGCGGTGCCGGGCTTCATGACCACCAGGCCGCCGGCGATGTTGGCCAACTGCGCCGCCGCGGGCCCGTCGGCGCCGGCGGCGAGCGCGGCGGTGAAAACGGCGATGACGGTGTCGCCGGCGCCGGTGGTGTCCACGGCCGGGGCCGAGCCGAATACGGGCCACTGCCGCGTGGGGCGGCGCGGAGCGAAGAGCGCCACGCCATCCCGGCCACGCGTGACCAGCAGCCAGCGGCAGCCGAGGCGGGTGAGCAGGCGGCGGCCGTTTTGCTCCAGCCGCGCCAGGTTGTCGCCGATGGGCTGGTGAAAGATTTCCTCCATCTCGGGTTCATTTGGCGTGGCCGCGGTCAGGCCGCCGTAGTCGGAGAGCCGATAGCGGCTGTCCACGGTGACGATGGGTTTTTTGCCGCCGGGGGCCAGGCCGTGGCGCAGGGCGCGGGCCAGGGCCGGGCTAACGGCGCCATAGCCGTAATCGGACAACAGGAGGGCGAAGCCGGCGCGCGCCAGCGCCTCGGCACGGCGCCGCAGACGGTTCTGTACCGCCGCCGGCGGAGCCGCTGCGGGCTCCCGGTCCAGGCGGATGACCTGTTGCCGCGCGGTGTGGGCGTGGCCGGCTAACAGCCGCGTCTTGGCCGGCGTTCTCCAGCCGCGCAGGCGCGGGACGCCGCGCACATCCACGGCCGCCGCGGCCAGCCGCGCCAGCAGAGCGGAGCCGGCGGCATCCGCGCCGACGACGCCGGCTAAACGCACGCGGCAGCCGAGCGCCGCCAGGTTGGCGGCGGCGTTGGCGCCGCCGCCGGGCGCCACGCGTTCCTCGCGATGTTTGAGGATCAGCACCGGCGCCTCGCGCGACACGCGGGCGATTTCCCCGTAGATGAACTCATCGGCGACCAAGTCGCCCCATACGGCGACGCGCAGGCCGGCAAAGCGCCGGACGTGCTCGGCTAATGCGCGGCGTTCCGCCGGGGAGCTCACCGCGCCGCCTTCCCGGCGGCGGCCAGCAGGGCGTGCACCGCCTCCAGCGCCGTGGCCGCGACCACATCCGGGCCGGCGGGAAGCAAGCCCGGCCACGCCGCGGCGCCGCCCGCCCGCCAGGTCTCCAGGTCCGGCTCGCCATAGCCGGTGCGCACCAGCGCGCCGCGGCCGCCGAGCGCGTGGAGCATCCCGATTTCGCTCATGCGGTCGGTGACGATCCAACTGCGGGCCAATTCCAGGTCATGTTCGGCGGCCGCGCGCCGCAGCAGCCCGGGTTTGGGCTTGCGGCAATCGCACTCGATGCCGTAGCCGTTGACGCCTTTGGTGGGATGGTGCGGGCAGTAGTAGATGCCGTCCAGGCGCGCTCCGGCCGCGGACAGGGAATCCGCGAGATGGCGGTGCAAGACCCCGACCTGGGCTTCGGAGTACAGCCCGCGGGCGACGCCCGCCTGATTGGTCACCAAGATCGCCGCCCAGCCATGCTCGTTGACCTGCCGCACCGCGGCGGCGGCGAAGGGGTAAATATGGAAACGCTCCAATTCCCCCACGTAGCCCAGTTCTTCATTGAGCGTTCCATCACGATCGAAAAAGACGGCGGGGCGCATGGACGGTCGTTAGCTGGCGGGCGATGCAGAGAGGCGGTGAACCCCGATTTTAACCCGCGCCGACGCCATGGCCGCTCGCGGGGGAGCGAGCCAGCCAATGCCGGCGGCGGCGTGGCGGCGGGTAGAATCGGGCCATGGCGAATGATGGGCGTGGTCCCCAGCGCCGCCCCAGGCGGGGCGGCCGGCGGACCCAAGAGGCGGGGCTGAGCCCCGCGGACGCGCCCGGCTGGGCGCTGGTCACGGGCGCCAGTTCGGGCATCGGCGCCGCCTTGGCGCGCCAACTGGCGGCGGCGGGCTGGAGCTTGCTGCTGACGGCACGATCGGCGGACCGCCTGGAGGCGCTGGCCAGGGAGTTGTCGGCCGCGGGCGGCGATTGCCGGGTCTTCACCGCCGACCTGAGCGCCCCGTCTGGGGTGGAGGCGCTGCTGGCGTTCGTGGCCGCCGAAGGCCTGGCCGTCGAACTGCTGGTGAATAACGCCGGGGTGGGAGCGGGCGGCGACTTCGCCGCGCTCGCCGGCCAGCGCCAGAGCGCCATGCTGGCTCTGAACGTGGACGCGCTGACGCGCCTGACGCACGCTTGCCTGCGGCCGATGCGCGCCCGCGGCCACGGCGCCATCATCAACGTCGCGTCCGTGGCGGCGTTTCAGCCGGTGCCGTTCATGGCCGCCTATGCCGCCAGCAAGGCATACGTGCTGAGCCTGTCGCTGGCGCTGTGGGAGGAGAACCGCGGGTATGGAGTGCATGTGATGGCGGTGTGCCCGGGCAGCACGGATACGGGATTTTTCGCGGCGGCGGAGATGAGCGGCGGCGGGCCCTATCAGCAGTCGCCCGAGCAGGTGGCGGTGGAGACCTTGGCGGCGCTGGCGCGGCGGCGGCCGCTGGTGGTCACGGGCGGCGGCAATCGCGCCATGGTGGCGGCGGGGCGGTTTTTGCCGCGGCGCTGGATGCTGGCCGCCGCGGCGCGGTTCGCCCGTCCCCGCATGCGCGCCGCCGCGGGCGGGTAGCGATGCGCGCGGTGTTGCAGCGAGTGACCGCCGCGGAGGTGCGGGTGGCGGGGGAGGTTCGCGGGCAAATCGCGAACGGCCTGGTCGCCCTGATCGGCGTGGAGCGCGGCGATGGCGCCGACGACGCCGCATGGCTGGCGGCGAAAATCGCGCAACTGCGCATCTTCGCCGATGCCGCCGGCAAAATGAACTTAGCGATCGGCGCCCTTGGCGGTGAGGTGCTGGCGATCTCGCAATTCACGCTGCTCGCCGACACGCGGCGCGGCAATCGCCCCTCCTTCGAGCCCGCCGAACGTCCGGCCGCGGCGCGGGAGATGTTCGATGCATTAGTCAGGGAACTGCGGCGGCAGGGGTGTCCGGTGGCGACGGGCGTCTTTGGCGCCGATATGCAGGTGCAACTGACCAACGACGGCCCGGTGACCATCTGTTTGGACAGCCGCCATCGGTAGCAGTGCGCGGAACTTGTCGCGTGCGACCCGGCGCCCGCAAGAACGCCGCGGCTCCCCTGAGCAGGAGAAGCGGCGCGGCCCCCGGCGACGTGCCGGCTGGGCCCGGGGGCGGGGGCACGGCTGTCCCCGTCCGGCTCCGGGGTGGCGCGGGGCGCGGCCCCCTGACCGGTGACCCCCCGAAGTGTGGGCGAAGCCTTCCCCCGACGCCGAAATGTGTGGCGAAAATGCCACGGGTTGCCTGACGCGATACCCCGGTAAGGCTCGACATCCGAATGACTTAGCCGGTCGTTGCCGGCGCTATGCCAAGATCGAATGAGGCAGCCCTGCGTCCATGCCCAGCGCCAATCGACAAGGAACCATCCGCCAAACGGTGCAAGCGCAGGGGATCGGCTTGCACAGCGGCGCGCCGGCGCGCCTGGCGCTGCGTCCCGCGCCGGCGGGAGCCGGCATCCGATTTGAGCGCACCGACCTGGAAGGTTTCGTGGTCGAAGCCAACGCCGCCAACATCGCCCAGGTCAGCTATGCGACCAGCCTGATGAAGCGCGGCGTGCTGATCTCCACCACCGAGCACGTGCTTTCCGCGCTAGTCGGCCTGGAGATGGACAACGTCGTGGTGGAGCTGAACAACCTGGAGGTTCCGATCCTGGACGGCAGTTCGCTGCCGTTCGTGGAGATGATTGACCGCGCGCGCCCGCGGCTGCTGCCGCGTCCGCGGCGGTACATGCGCGTGCTGCGGCCGGTGGAGATGGAGGAGGGGGAGAAATTCATCGGGGTGTATCCCGACGAACGCTACCGCGTCAGCTACGCCATCAACTTCCCCCATCCGGCGATTGGACGCCAGCGGCTGGAGCTGGAGCTGACGCCGGAAAATTACCGCCGCGAACTGGCCCCGGCGCGCACGTTCGGCTTTCTGCGCGACGTGGAGGCGATGCGCCGCCAAGGGCTGATCCGCGGGGGTTCGATGGACAACGCGGTGGTGCTGAACGACACCGGAGTGGCCAACGGCCCGCTGCGCTTCCCGGACGAGTTCGTGCGCCACAAGGTGCTGGATCTGATCGGCGACTTGGCGCTGCTGGGCCATCCCTTGCTGGGCTACGTCAAGGCCGACCGCGCGGGGCATGCGCTGCACACCGCCCTGGTCAAGCGCCTGGCGCGGGAGCGCCATCTCTGGGAGCTGGAGACCGCGCCGGCGCCGGCGCTGGCGCAGGCCACGGCGCGGTAAGCGCGGCGGCGGGGAAACCCCGCGTTTTATACTGTTCACGGCGGTTCGCGCCAACGGGAGCAAGCCATGGCCACCAGCGTCACGCCGGAAACCGAAGTCAATCCCTGGGCTTCACAAGAAGCGCGCTTCGACATCGCCGCGCGCAAGCTCAACCTGGATGACGGCGTGTGGAAGGTGCTGCGCATGCCGACACGGGAAATCACCTTGCACATTCCCGTGCAGATGGACGATGGGCGGATCGAGGTCTTCACCGGCTACCGCGTGCAGCATAGCGTGGCGCGGGGGCCGGGCAAGGGCGGCATCCGCTACGCGCCGGACGTGACGCTGGACGAAGTGCGGGCGCTGGCTTCCTGGATGACCTGGAAGTGCGCGGTGGTGAACATTCCGTTTGGTGGCGCCAAGGGCGGCATCATCGTGGACCCCAAGCTGCTTTCGCTAAGCGAGCTGGAGCGGATGACGCGGCGCTACACCGCGGAGCTGGTGGAGTTCATTGGGCCGGAACGGGACGTGCCCGCCCCAGACGTGAACACCAACGAGCAGGTGATGGCCTGGATCATGGACACCTACTCCATGCACGTGCGGCATACGGAAACCGCCGTGGTGACGGGCAAGCCGCTGGACCTGGGCGGCAGCCGCGGCCGCCGGGAGGCCACCGGGCGGGGCTGCATGCTGGTCTGCGATCAGGCGATCCGCCGCCTGGGGCTGGAGCGGGAGCGGACGCGGGTGATCGTGCAGGGCTTCGGCAACGTGGGCAGCAATTCCGCCCACTTGCTGTACCGCGCCGGCTACAAGGTGATCGGCGTGGACGAATACGACGGCGGCATCTACAACGCCAAGGGACTGGACGTGCCGGCGCTGATGGAGTACCGCCTGGCGAATGGCACGCTGCAAGGCTTTCCCGGCGGCGAGCAGCGGCCGAAGCAACAGTTGCTGACCGAGGATTGCGAGATCCTGCTGCCGGCGGCGACCGAGAACCAAATCACCAGCCACAACGCGGCGCGGATCCGCGCCAAGATCGTCTGCGAAGGCGCCAACGGCCCCACCACCGCCGCCGCGGATGAGATTTTGCAGGAGCAGGGAATTTTTATCATTCCCGACATTTTGGCCAACGCCGGGGGCGTGACGGTCAGCTACTTCGAGTGGGTGCAGGACCGGCAGGGGTATTTCTGGAAGGAGAGCGAAGTCAACGAGCAGTTGCAGCATGTGATGGAGACCAGCTTCCACGACGTGGTCGCCTACGCCGAACGCCACAACGTCAACAACCGCATCGCCGCCTACATGCTGGCCATTGACCGCGTCGCCTTCAGCATCAAGCTGCGCGGCATCTACGCTTGACGCCGCCCGCCGCCGTCATCAACGATCGCGGGTCGGCGCGCTGGCGCGGGGGCTATCCCTGGGTCTACCGCACGGAACTGCTGGGGTTCGAGGGACCGCCGCCGGGGTTGGCGCAGGTCGTCGCGGTGCGGGACCGGCGGGGCCGGGAGCTCGGCTGGGCCGACCATAGCGAACAATCGCGGATCGCCCTACGCCGCCTGAGCGGAGATGCAACGGAGACCGTGGACGAAACGTTTTTCCGCCGGCGGCTGGCGGCGGCGCTGGCCTACCGCGAGGATCTGCGGCTGGACTCGAACGCCTACCGGGTGGTGGCCGGGGAGGCGGACGGGCTGCCCGGCTTGATCGCCGACCGCTATGGCGACGACCTGGTCGTCCAGGCGCTGACGGCGGCCATGGACGCGCGCTTGCCGCGGCTGGCGGCGGTGCTCCGCGGCGCGTTGGGAGCGGGGCGCATGTTCGAGCGCAACGACATCAAGGTGCGCCGTTTGGAAGGGCTGGAGTTGCGCGCCGGAGAATTGGCCCCGGACGGGAAGCCGCTGGCGGCGGGCGGAAGCGGCGCGGCGCCGGCCTGGGCCGAGGCGCGAATTGATGGGCTGGAGTTCCGCTTCGACCTGCTGGGCGGGCAGAAAACCGGCGGCTTTTTGGATCAGCGGGAGAACTGGGCGGCGGTGGCCGCCTACGCCCACCCCGGCTGCGAGGCGCTGGACGCGTTCTGCTACCAAGGCGGCTTCGCCTTGCACTTGGCGCGGCGCGGGGCGCGGGTGGAGGCCGCGGACTTGTCGCGTCCGGCGCTGGAACTGGCCGAGGCCAATGCCCAGCGCAACGGGCTGGAGAACATCGAGTTCACCGAAGCCAACGCCTTCGACCTGCTGCGCCATTATGATGAAACCGGCCGGCGCTTTGACCTGATCGTGCTGGATCCGCCGGCCTTCGCCAAGAACCGGTCGGCGTTGCCGGCCGCCGCGCGCGGGTACAAGGAAATCAACTTGCGCGCCTTCCGCCTCCTGCGTCCGGGCGGCATCCTGGCGGCGTGCTCCTGTTCCCACCATGTCTCCGCCGATGCGCTGCTGGAATGGATCGCCGCCGCCGCGGCCGACGCCCGCCGCGAGGCGGTGCTGCTGGAACGGCGCGGCCAGGCGCGGGACCATCCGGTGCTGCTGGCCATGCCGGAGACGGAATACCTGAAGTGCTTCCTCTTGCGCGTGCGCTAGCGCGGTCAGCCGTTCCGGGCCGCGCGGCGGCAGGGAGCAGAAATCCGGGCGCGCAAGCGGGACGCCCGCCCCGGCGGAGGCTGGGGCCCGCGCCAGGCATCCGCCGCCCGGGCGGTGAGACTTACGGCGCCGCCGGGGCGGGGCGGACGTGGGAGCGGATGTAGGCGGTGATGGCCTCCAGGCTGGAGCCGGGAGGGAAGACGGCGCCGACGCCTTCGCGGCTGAGCATCGCGGCGTCCTCGGGCGGGACGATGCCGCCGACGACCACCAGGACGTCGTTCATGCCCGCTGCGCGCAGCAGTTCCATGACGCGCGGAACGATGGCGTTGTGGGCGCCGCTGAGGATGGACAGGCCGATGCAGTCCACGTCTTCCTGCAACGCGGCGGAGGCGATCATCTCCGGCGTCTGGCGCAGGCCGGTATAGACCACCTCCATGCCGGCGTCGCGCAGCGCGCGGGCCACCACCTTGGCGCCGCGGTCGTGGCCGTCGAGGCCGGGCTTGGCCACCAAGACGCGGATTTTGCGAGCGTTCTCCGTCATGGTCACCGTCACGGTTACATCACGGCCGCTTCTTCATAGGCGCCGAAGACGGCGCGCAAGGCGGCGGTGATCTCCCCCAGCGTACAGTAGGCGCGGACGCAATCCAGCAGGGCGGGCATGGTGTTGGCGTCGCCCTCGGCGGCGCGGCGCAGCGCATCCAGGGCGCGCTCCGCGGCGGCGGCGTCGCGGCGGCGGCGGAGAGCCCGCAGCTTCTCACTCTGGCGCCGGCGCACGGACTCATCAATGTAGAGGGTGGGCAGCGCCGCTTCCTCGGCCACGAAGGCGTTGACGCCGACCATGACCTTCTCGCCCGTTTCCAGCGCCTGCTGGTAGCGGTAGGCGGCGTCGGCGATTTCGCGCTGCGGGAAGCCTTTCTCCACCGCCGCCACCATGCCGCCCAGGGCGTCAATGCGGTCGAAATACTCGCGCGCGCCACGCTCCATGTCCAGGGTCATGCTCTCCAGAAAATACGAGCCGCCGAGCGGATCCACGGTGTTGGTGACGCCGGTCTCATGGGCGATGATCTGCTGCGTGCGCAGGGCGATGGTCGCGGCCGCCTCGGTGGGCAGCGCCAGGGCTTCATCCAGGGAGTTGGTGTGCAGGGACTGCGTGCCGCCCAGCACCGCGGCCAGGGCCTGGAGCGCCACGCGGGCGACGTTGATGTAGGGCTGCTGGGCGGTGAGGGAAACGCCGGCGGTTTGGGTGTGGAAGCGGAGCGCGGTGGAGCGCGGGTTCTTGGCGCCATAGCGCGCGGTCATCACCGCGCGCCACAGCTTGCGCGCGGCGCGATATTTGGCGATCTCCTCGAAGAAGTCGCTATGCGCATTGAAGAAGAAAGACAGGCGGGGGGCGAAGTCATCCACCGCCAGCCCGCGGCGCAGCGACCATTCCACGTATTCCATGCCGTCACGCAGGGTGAAGGCCAGTTCCTGCAAGGCCGTCGAGCCGGCTTCACGAATGTGATAGCCGCTAATGGAGACGGGGTTGAAGCGCGGCGCCTGCTGGGCGCCGAACTCGATGGTGTCCACCACCAGGCGCATGGAGGGGGCGGGGGGAAAGAGGAATTCCTTTTGAGCGATGTATTCCTTCAGGATGTCGTTCTGGAGCGTGCCGGACAGGCGGGTCCAATCAGCGCCTTGTTTCTCCGCGGCCACCAAGAACATGGCCCAAATCGCCGCGGCGGGCGAGTTGATGGTCATGGAAGTGGTGATCTCGGCCAAGGGGATGCCGCGAAACAGCGTCTCCATGTCCTCCAGCGAATCAATCGCCACGCCGCATTTGCCCACCTCACCTTCGCTCATGGCGTGGTCGCTGTCGTAGCCCATCAGCGTGGGCAGATCAAATGCGACCGAGAGGCCGGTCTGGCCCTGGGAGAGCAGATAGCGATAGCGCTCGTTGGTCTGCTCGGGCGAGGCGAAGCCGGAAAACTGCCGCATCGTCCACAACCGCTCGCGGTACATCGTGGGGTGGATGCCGCGCACATAAGGCGGCTCTCCGGGGCGGCCGACGTCGCGGTCGAAATCGAAATCCGGCGGGAGAGAGGCTGCGGTGTACAGCGCTTCCACCGGGACGCCGCTGAGCGTGGTGCAACGGCGCGGCGGGTTGGCGGCCGGCGGCGTGCCCGTGGGGGCGGTCGGAGACTTCATGCCGAAACCCACGGTTCAGTCTACGCCGGGCCCGCGACGCCACGCCACTGACCGACGGGTCGGCGGGTTCCCGGAAGACCAGCGCTGGGCGTGGTTAGGTGGCGGGGTACTCGTAGACGCCGCGGCCGGTCTTGCGGCCAAGCCGGCCGGCTTTGACGTACTGGACCAGCAGCGGATTGGGCCGGTACTTTTCCCCCAAGCTGCGGTGCAGGTATTCGAGGATGTGCAGGCGCGTGTCCAGGCCCACCAAGTCCACCAGTTCGAAGGGTCCCATGGGATGGTTCAGCCCCAGCTTGATCGCCTTGTCAATGTCGGCGGCGGAGGCCACGCCCTCCTGCAACAAGGCGAAGGCTTCGTTGCCGATCAGGGCGTTCATGCGGCTGGTGATGAAGCCGGGCGATTCCTTGATGACCACCGGTTCCTTGTTCATGCGCCGCGCCACGTCCACGGCGGCGGCGATGGTGGCGGGCGCGGTCTCCAGGCCGCGAACAATCTCCAGCAGGCGCATTTTGTGCACCGGGTTGAAGAAGTGCATGCCGATACACTGCGCCGGGCGGTAGGTCACGGCGGCCAGTTCGGTGATGCTCAAGGCGCTGGTGTTGCTGGCGAAGAGCGTGGCGGGAGGCGCCATTTTGTCCAGCGTGGTGAGGATCTCGATTTTGGTTTCCAGCTCCTCCGGCACCGCCTCGATGACCAAATCGGCGTCGCGGACGGCTTCCTCAATGCCACCGGCGAAGTGCAGCCGCGCCAAGGCGGCGTCCCGCTCCTGGGCGTCAAGCTTGCCGCGTTCGACGCCGCCATCCAAGATGGCGCGGATGTCTGCCTCGGCGCGGCGCAAGGAATCCGGCAGCAGGTCTTCCAGCGTGGTTTGATAGCCAGCGACGGCGGCGGCATGGGCGATGCCGCGGCCCATGGTTCCCGCCCCCAAGACGGCAATGCGTGCAATCGCCACGCCCACATGCTACCAGCAGCGGGCCGGCGCGGCGGGCCACCCCTAGGGCGTGGCGGCGGCGGAAAGCGCGGAGGTGCAAAAGGCACAGCGGCGGGCGCCGATAGACACCATGCTGAGGCACTCCGGGCATTGTTGGGTCGCTGGGGCGGGCGGCGGCGCGGGGTGCAGCCGCGCCATTAGGCGATTGATCGGTAAAACGATCAGGTAAAAGATGGTCGCCGCCATGATCACGAAGCTCAATGTGGCATTGATGAAATTGCCGTAGAGGAAATGGCTGTTGTGCACGGTGAAGCTCAGGGCGCCGAAGTTGGGTTTGCCCCAAATGGCGGCGATCAGCGGGGTGATCAAATCCTTCACCAATGAGTTGACGACGCCGGCGAAGGCGGTGCCGATGATGATGCCCACGGCCATGTCCACGACGTTGCCGCGCAGCAGGAACTTGCGAAAGTCTCCCTTGGCCATATGAACCTCCAGCGGCAGGATAGCGTAGCGGCGGCCAGGCGCGCGCGGAGGCAGCGGGGCGGGGACGATGGGGCGCAACCCGGGCGGGGGCGGGAGCGTAATAATACGGTTACGCGTGGACAACCTGACCCACACCCTGGTCGGCATCGCGATTTCCCGGGCGGGATTCAAGGGACGCTTGCCCTATGCGACCACGGCGCTGATAATCGCCGCCAATTTGCCCGACATTGATGTCGTCGCCGGCTGGAACGGCGTCGGTTTTTTGGCGACGCATCGCAGCCTGACCCATTCCCTGGTGGCGCTGCCGGCGCTAGCGGTGCTAATCGCCTGGGGGCTGCGCTGGGCGGCGGGCTATCATTTCCGGCGGCAACAGCGCCAGCGGCAGGCGCACCGCGACGCCGTGTTGGCGGTGGGGCGGGTGAGGAGCACGCCGGGCGAGCCCCGGGTGAAGAGCGTGCGGCTGGAGGATCTTTGGCCGGAGGCGGCGGGCGCGCCCGACCCGGACGCCGCGCCGGAAACACCGCCGCTGCCCAGTTGGAGGTTGTGCTTGCTGCTGGGTTTTGTCGGCGTCGGCTCGCACATTCTGCTGGACATGATGACGTCGTTTGGCGTCCGCGTTTTGTGGCCCTTCAGCCAGCATTGGTTCGCCTGGGATTTCATGCCGGAGATGGATCCTTGGGTCTGGATCATTTTGCTGTTCCTGCTGCTGGCGCCGATGACCTTGGGGCTGGTGGGCAGTGAGATCGGCGCCCGCCGCCGTCCCCATCGGCTGAGCGCCATCATCGCCCTGGCGGCGGTGACGGCGTGGATCGGCGTGCGGGCTTTTTACCATTACCGCGTGGTTCGCCTGCTGGCGGAGACGGAGGTCGGCGGTCACGCGCCGCGCAAGGTCGGCGCGTTTCCGTACGCGGGCTCGCCCGGTTTGTGGCACACCGTGGTGGAGACCAAGGGGCGGTATCAACTGGGGATGGTGAACGCGACCGCGGCCCGCTTGCTGCCGCCGGCACTGGCGGCGGCGCCCCCGCAAACGCTCTATACCCCGGCGGTGACGCCGCAGATCGCGCTGGCCCGGTCCACGCCGCAGGCGCAGGTGTTTCTCCACTTCGCCCGCTTTCCCTACATCTACACGCAACAACGGGAGAACGGCGGGACCAACGTCCTGATTACGGACCTGCGGTTCAAGGCCGCGCATGAACCAGTGAATATGGGGCTGCTGATTCGCGAGAGCGCCAATCTCCATGTGCAGTCCACCCATTTGTACTGGCGGGGCGCCGCCGCGGCGCTCGGTCCCCAGCCCTAAGGCTGCTGGTTGCGGGCGGCGCGGCGGCAGGGGCGGAAGGGCAGCGAGGCAGCAATGGACACGCCGGTCACCATCACCGAATGCCCGCGGGACGCGCTGCAAGGCTGTCAGCGGCAGATCCCGACGGCGGAGAAGATCGCGCTGCTGCGGCTGCTGGCGGCCGCGGGCTGCCGCCGGCTGGACTGCGCGAGCTTCGTCTCGCCTCGGGCGGTGCCGCAGATGGCCGATTCCGAAGCCGTGCTGGCCGGGCTGGGCGCGCTGCCGCAGGGCATGGAGTTGATCGGCATTGTGCTGAACGCGCGCGGCGTGGAGCGGGCGGCGGCGACGGCGATCGCCACGGTGGGATTTCCGCTCTCGATCTCGCCGACTTTTCAACGGCAAAACGCCAATCAAAGTCCCGGCGAGGCGCTGACCGTACTGCGGCAAATCAAGGCCGCCGCCGACGCCGCGGGCCGCCGCACGGTGGTGTACATTTCCATGGCCTTTGGCAATCCCTTTGGCGACGCCTACGGTCCCGAACTGGTGGAGCAGGCGGTGGCCGCCGCGGTCGGCATGCGGATTGAGGAAGTGCTACTGGCCGACACCGCCGGGCTGGCGCAACCGGCGGCGGTGGCGGGATTGGTGGAGCAGGTGCGAAGCCGGTTTCCCGGCCTGCGCGTGGGCGTACACCTGCACAGCCGCCCGGATATGGCGGCGGAAAAGATTCTGGCGGCCTACGACGCCGGCTGCCGCCAGTTTGACTGCGCCACCGGAGGGCTGGGCGGCTGCCCGTTCGCGGGCGACAGGCTGGTCGGAAACATCGCCACCGAGACGCTGCTGGAGGTGCTGGGCGGGCACGGCGCGCGGATTCCGTTCTCGCCCGAGGCGCTGGGTCCGGCGCGCGCCTACACCGAGCGTCTGCGCCTGGCCTACTGCCGGTAGGCGGCTCGCGGGGCCGCGCCCACCCATCGCCCGGCGCGGGAAGCGGCGGCTCAGGCGCCGGCGCCGCCGGCCGCAGCGGCATCCAGAAACAACCGCGCCCCGGAGTGGCGGCGCAACAAGGTGGCGGGGCAGGCGGGGGTAATCGGATCCTGCCGCGTCCGGCGCACAGCCTCGGCTTTGCGTTCGCCGGGCACGGAGACGATCAGTTCGGGAATCGCCATCAGCGGCGGCAGCGTCACGGTGATCGCCCGCCGCGGCACCGCCGGCAGTTCCGGAAACCAACGCTCCGCAACCTGCTGCCGGCGGCAGCGCTCGTCCAGCTCGACCACGCGCACGGTGCGCGGATCGGCGAAATCCGCGCCGGGATCGTTGAAGGCCAAATGGCCGTTTTCACCGATGCCGATCAAGCCCAGCAGCGGCGGCTGGCGGCGCCACAGCGCCCCGTAGGCCGCTGCGGCCTGGTCGCCGCCGGGGTCGCCGCTGGACGCAGGAGCCGCCTCGGGCGCGGCGATGAAGTGAAAGTCGCGAAAGGGAACCTTGGCGCTGAGTTCGCGCCGCAGGTAGGCGCGAAAGGCGGCAGGATGATCGGCGGCAATGCCCACGTATTCGTCCAGATGGAAGCCGACGATGCGGGACCAAGGAATGTCCGGCATGGCGGTCAGCGCGCGCAAGGTCGCCAACTGGCTGGCGCCCGTGGCGAAGACCACGGGAATTACGTCGTGGCTGGCCGCCAAGCGCCGCAGGCTGGCGGCCGCCGCCGCCGCCGCCGCATGGCCTAATGCCGCGGCGCTGGGGTGAACCGAAATCTCCACCCTCCATAATGAGACGAATGTGGCGCGCATTGGCGGTGGAGCCGCCGTTTGATTTTGAACTGTCGTTCCGCTTCGTCTGCACCGCGCCGCGCGCGGCGGCCCATTTGGGCTTCGAGCCGTACGTGGATGTTTGGCAGGGGCGGGAATATCGCCGCGCCGTCTGGCTAGCGGGGCGGCGGCGGCCGGTGCTGCTGCGGCTGCGCAACCAGGGCACGGTGGAGCAGCCGCGGCTGCAATGGCGGGCGGCGCTGCCGGCGAAGGGCGCGGCGGAGGGCGGGGCGGAGAGCGGGGCGGCGACGGAGGCGGAGGCGGCGGCGTTGACCGCCGGCGAAACCGCGGCGCTGGCGCGGTTAGCCGCGCACATTGTCTCCGCGCCGGTCCGTCTCGCCGACTTTCACGCCGTCATCGGCCGCGATGCCGTGCTGCGCGGCCTGGCACGCCGTTTTGCCGGGCTGAAGATCATCCGCGCCCCGTCGCTGTATGAGTGTCTGGTGAGCACGGTCTTGGAACAGCAGCTCAATTTTCATTTCGCCAACATGGTCAAACGCCGGCTGTTGGCCGCGTATGGCGAAGCGGTGGAGTACGAAGGCCGCACCTACTGGGCCTATCCCCCGCCGCAGCGGCTGGCGGCGCTGCGGCCCGACGAGCTGCGCCCCTTGCAGATCTCGGGGCGGAAAGCCAGCTATGTCATCGGCATCGCGCAGGCGGTTTTGGCCGGGGAATTGGCCGCCGAGCGCCTGGCTGGGCAGCCCGCCGCGGCGGCGCGGGAGACGCTGTTGCGGCTGCGCGGCATTGGCCGCTGGACGGCGGAATATGCCGCCCTGCGCGGCTTGGGCGATGACGACGCCCTGCCCGCCGAGGACGTGGGTTTGCAAAAAACCGTCGGCCAGGTCTATGGCCTGCGGCAGTACGCCACGTCGCGCGGCATCGAGCGGCGCTGGCGTGCCTTTGCGCCCTGGCGCGGCTATGCGACCTATTACTGCTGGTTCACGCAGTGGGCGTAGGCGGCGGCATTGGCGCGGGCCCCAGCCCCGCCAGCGGCGGGGAGCCTCGCTCACGCGCCCAGTTGAACCGGGGCCCCGCCCGCCCCGGCCCCGCCGGCGCGTCGCTGGGGTCCGCGTCCAGGACAGACAAGCTGGCCAGCGCCACGGCGCCGAAGGCGGCTTGGTACACTGCGGTTGCATGTCCGCGTGTCCCGAATGTCAAGACACCGGCTGGCGCCCCGTGGCGGGGCCGGCCGGCAGTCCCGCCGGTACCGTCGAAGCTTGCCCCTGCCGGCGGCAGAAGGATCTGACGCGGCGGCTGGCCGAGGCCGGCATTCCACCCCGCTACCAGCACTGCTCCTTGGAGGACTTCGACCGCTTTTCCGAGGCGCCCGCCTTGAGCTGGGCCTGGCAGGTGGCGCGCGACTTCGCCGACAAATATCCCGCCGAGCGCGGCGGACTGCTGTTTGTCGGCCCCTGCGGCGTGGGCAAGACTCATTTGGCCGTGGCGGTGCTGCGCAAGGTGATGGAGGATCGCGGCGCCACGGGCCGCTTCGCCGATCACCGTGACCTGCTCAAGCAGATTCAAGCCACCTTCGACCCGCAGAATCCCCGCTCCGAAGCCTCCATCATCACCCCGCTCCAGACCGCCGACGTCTTGGTCTTGGATGACCTGGGGGTGGGACGGGCGACCGAATGGGCGCTGGAGACACTGCATTACCTGCTCAACTACCGCTATACCCACGATTTGGCGACGATTCTGACCACCAACCTCGATGACACGCCCCCGCCGCGCGCCGCCGCCGCGCTGGACTATGAGCCGCGCCGCACCCTGGCGCAGGCCATCGGCGAGCGGCTGCGCTCGCGGCTGTTCGAGATGTGCAAGCGGGTCGAGATGCCGGGCGACGATTTTCGCCGCCGCGTCCTGCGCCCCAGCGCCGATTTCAAAGCCTAAACCTCGGCGGGGCGAAACGTAACGCAAATGACGGCCTCGCTAGGCCGTGAGGCAGTTAACGTACGCTCGCGCTGTGCTGCGGCCGCCACATTAGCGAATGCTAGTGTTCGTTTCTGGAAACTAGCCGGCAAGGGTCTATGATTTTTGGAATTCCTGGCCCTGTGACCAAGGTTTTTGTGCTTGCAAATCAACAGTATGCCGGAATACCCTGCCTTGGTATT
>JAKAUF010000439.1 GCA_021827785.1 Acidobacteriota bacterium
CACCGTGCCCGCCGCCAGCCCGCGCAAGGTGGCCAGCACCAGTTCCGCCGCCAGCGCCGCGAGGCGCGCGCTTAGCTCCGTGGCGGTTTCCTCGGGGCCAATCGGCGTTTCCCGCCGCAGCAGCATGGGCCCGGTGTCGAGACCGGCTTCAATGCGCATGGTGGTGACGCCGGTGACGGTTTCCCCGCGGGCGATGGCCCACTGGATGGGCGCCGCGCCGCGATAGAGCGGGAGCAGCGAGGCGTGGGCGTTGATGGCGCCCCAGCGGGGCAGGTTGAAGACCGCCGCGGGCAGCAGCTGTCCGTACGCGACCACCACCAGCGCCTCCGGCGCTTGCGCTTGCAGCCAGGCGAGCGCCTCGGGACGTTTGATGCGCTCCGGCTGGTACACCGGCAAGCCCAATTCCGCGGCGGCGGCTTTGACCGCGGGCGCGCGCAGTTCGCCGCCGCGGCCCGCGGGACGGTCGGGTTGGCAAAGGACGCCGGCGACTTCCATGTCCGGCGCCGCGGCTAGCGCATGCAGGCTGGGAACAGCGAAGGCGGGCGTGCCCAGGAACACGAGGCGCATGCCGTTACCACTCGCCGTTCTTCTGCAATTTCTTGATTTTCCGCTTGATCAGGTCGCGCTTCAGCGCCGTCAGGTGGGAGAGGAACAGGATGCCGTTGAGGTGGTCAATTTCATGCTGCAACGCGCGCGCCAGCAAGCCCTCGCCGGTGACTTCGACGGGGTTGCCGTCCACGTCCTGAGCCCGCGCCGTGGCGCGCAGGGCGCGGCGGACGTTGGCGCGGAAGCCGGGCACGCTCAGGCAGCCTTCTTCATCGTCCTGTTCGCCTTCGGCGGCGATGATCTCCGGGTTGATCAGCACATGGCGCTGGGAGGTGTCCTCGCCGACGCTGCAATCAATGACCGTGATGCGGCGGGAGAGGGCGATCTGCGGCGCCGCCAAGCCGACGCCGTTGGCGCCGTACATGGTCTCGAACATGTCGGCGATCAATTGCCGCAGCTCCGCGGTGCCGAACTCGGTAACCGGAGCGGCCGGCGTGGTCAGCACCGGCTCGGGATATTTGACGATTTTGTGGACAGCCACGGTAATTCAGAACTCCCGCACTTGCTGCCAATAGGCTTGATAGTTGCGCCGCAGCTCGTAGAGCGAATCGCCGCCGCATTTCGCCAGCACGGCGCGGGCCAGGGTCAGGGCCGCCATGGCTTCCCCCACCACCGCGGCGGCGGGCACGACGCAGACGTCGCTGCGTTCGTACGCCGCCTTGACCGGTTCGCGCCCGGCGAACGCGACCGAGGCCAGCGGGCGGCGCAGCGTGGAGATGGGCTTGAGATAGCCTCGCACCACGACGTCCTCGCCATTGGTCATGCCGCCCTCCAGCCCGCCGGCATGATTGCTGGGGCGCTGGAAGCGGCGCGGGCCGGGATCATAGTGAATCGGATCCTGGACCTCGGAGCCAAACGCCGTGGCGGCCCAAACGCCGCCGCCGATTTCCGCGGCTTTGACCGCCTGGATGGACACCATCGCGCGCACCAACTCCGCATCCAGCCGCTCATCCCAGTTGATGTAACTGCCCAGTCCGGGCGGCAGGCCGCGCGCGCGAATTTCGAAGATGCCGCCAACGGAATCGCCGGTGCGCAGCGCCCGGTCCACTTCGGCTTTCATGGCGGCTTCGGCGGTGGGGTCCAGCGCGCCCAGCAGGACCTCGTCCTTGGCCGCCAGCGCGCGGAGTCCTTCCCAGGTCACCGGCGTGGAGTCGGGGAGGCGGGCGCCGCCGACCGCGATCACGTGGCCGAGCACCTCGATGTCCAATTCGCGCAGCAGCATCTTCGCCAATGCGCCGAGCGCCACGCGGGCGGCGGTTTCCCGGGCGCTGGCGCGCTCCAGGACGTAGCGGGCTTCGGGCAAATGGAATTTGATGGCGCCCGCCAGGTCGGCGTGTCCGGGCCGCGGGCTGGCCACGGGCCGGGCGGCGTCGCCTGGCGGATCCGTCACCGACATCGCCTGTTGCCAATTCTTCCAATCGCGGTTTTCCAGCCGCAGGGCGATGGGCGAGCCGATGGTTTGGCCGGCGCGCACGCCGGCGATGAAGTGCGCGGAGTCGCGCTCGATCTTCATCCGCCCGCCGCGCCCATAGCCCTGCTGCCGCCGCCAGAGTTCGCGGTCCATAAAGGCGAAATCAATCGGCAGCCCGGCGGGCAGGCCGCTGATCCACGCCATCAGCGCCTCGCCGTGCGACTCACCCGCGGTGGAAAAACGCAGCATCGGAGTGTTTATTGTAGCGAACCGGCGCGGCGTTTCGCCGCTCCGCCCAGCCGCGGCACGCACCGCGCGGCTGCCCCGTGGGCCGTTATGCGCCGTCCATGATGCGGTGATAAATGGCGCGGAGGGATTGGCTCGCGATGGCCACTTCCGCGCTAGGGCCGCCGGGATGCAAGCGCCGCTGCAACAGTCCGGCCAAGAGGCGGGGCAGCGCGGGCACGGCGGGCACGGTCAAGTCGCGCGGCGGTTTGCCGGTGAGCAGGCGGATCGCGTGATCGGCGGCGCGCAGCACCGTCACCGCGGCGGCGAGCTGCTCCCCGGCGCTGGCCGGCAGCGGCAAGGCCAGCAGCCGCTGCGCCAACGTGCCGGTGGGAAACGTGCCCGGCGCCGAGAGGGCGGAGACGGCGGTCAGGAAGTCGGCGTCGTAATAGCCGCCGGGCGGGCTCTTGAACCCTCCGCCACCGGCGGTTTCCTGCTCCAAGCGGCGGCGCATCGCGGCCAAGGGCGCGCGCACCGCGGCGGCATTGAAGCGCTGGCTGATGGCGCCGCGCAGGGCGGTCATGGCGGCTTGGTTGAGCCCGTCGTCGCCGGCCAGCGGCCGGGCCTTGAGATAGCTGGCGGCTTCCCAGGGGCTGGCGCGCTGGGCGAAGTAGGCGCCCAGTCCGTTGGGAGTGCGGGTCAGCTCCCCTTGCGTGCCCTCGGGGCGCAGGCGGGCGTCCACGGGAAACACCATTCCGTCGCCGGTGTAACTGGCCAGCAGCGTGATGACGCGCGTGGCCAGCCGCGCCGCGGCCGCATCGCCCGAAGCGGCGATGAACACCAAGTCGGCGTCGGAGAAAAGATCGAACTCGCCCAGCCCCAGCCGCCCCAGGGCGAGGATGCCGAGCGGCGGGGCATCGCCGCCGAGTTCCGCCTGGGCCGAGGCCAGGGCGGCGGAGACGGCAAACGCCGCCCGCTGGCTCATGCGGCGCAAAGCCGCGGCGACCGGCCGCGGCTGGGCGAGTTCCGCCGCCGCCTGCCGCCAGACCGCGGCTTGATATTCGCGCCGCAGTTGGCGCATGGCCTCCACCCCGGTTAGGCGGGCGGCGGCAAAGGGCGGAGGCGCCGGCGCGGGCAGCCAGGCGGTTTGGCGGTCATCGGGCCAGTCGTCCGGCGCGCTGAAGAGCCGGGCTTCGGCCGGGCGGAGAACCATCGCCTCGGCCAGAAAATCGCTGGCG
>JAKAUF010000097.1 GCA_021827785.1 Acidobacteriota bacterium
GGCCGGGAGCCGGCGAAACCGGAGACGGCGGGGGCGGAAGACCCGCAGGTGCATTACATTCTGCATCATCCGGCGCACGGGCTGAACCGCCGGCAAATGGTCCGGCGCATGCTGGCCGGCGCCGGAGCGGCGATGGCGCTGCCGGCGATCGCCGCCGCCACGCCGGGCGCGCCGAATGGCCCGACGCACGAGTATGGGACGGACCTGACGACGGAGATGGAGCAACGGCGGACGGGCCCGTGGACGCCGCTGTTTTTCGAACCGCATCAGAACGCAACCTATATCGTGCTGGCGGAGCATCTGCTGCCGGGCTCGACGGTGGCCAAGGTGAATGAGTTCGTGGATCTGCTGCTGAGCGTGGATTCGCTGGAGCATCAGCGGGAGGTGACCAACGCCATCTCCGCCTTCGACGCCATGGCGCAGGGCCGCTGGCGGCGTCCTTATAAGGATTGCCCGGCGCGGGCGCAGGTGCTGATGCTGACCTGGGCTTCGCAAGCCGAGCCGGGCGAGGCGGAAACGCACGAGCCGGCATGGGCGGCCAAGGTGCGGCGGGACGAAGAGCCGGCGCCGCGCCGCGTGACGCTGCGCGACCATTTCAACACGCTCAAGCGCTGGACCGTGGAGGCCTACTACTCCTCCGAAGCGGGAAAGAAGTCCATCGGCTGGACCGGGCAGGTTTACTTTAGCGGCTATCCCGGCTGCCAGCTCAGCGCCCGCCGCCAGATCGGCGCCTAGCCGCGGCGGCAGGCGCCAGTAGGGCCGCTGCGGGACGGGGCGCCCCGGGGATGCGCCCCGGGGCCTTGGGGTGCGCCGCCGGGCTTTGAGCGTGACCCGCCGGGCCTTGGGGTGGGCCGCCGGGCCCTGGGGGCGCGGGCCGCCGGCCCTCAATCCGGTGCGGACGAGGCCGTCCGCGCCCCCGGAAAACGCCGCCGCTCGCGGTGGTCGCGCCGCCGGCTGGGGGGCCACGCCGGCAAGAGAAGTCACCGCGAAACCTCGCAGAACTCCCTAGGGAGGCCCGCCCCCGGCCAGCTTGGCGGCGCCGGCCCCCAAAGCCGGGGTCTCCAACGCGCAGCGGCGCGCGTTGGGGTGGGCAGCCGCGCTGGGGCCCGCGCCAGGCAATGAGCCCCCCGGCGGGGAGGATTGCGGTTTGCCCGGAACTAGGGTAGCCTGTACACTGCGTTTGAAAGGTCGCCGATCTGGACCAGATCACGAGCGGCTGCTTCGCCTCTCACCTCCCCCATCCCTTCCGTTTGGCGGAATCCCGATCTGACCGGTAACAGCTTCAGCTCAAATAGCTCAACCGTTCGAGGACTAGCTTGAAAAGTATTTTTGTGGGAAACCTCTCCTTCAGCACCACCGAGGAAGAACTGCGCGGAATGTTCGAAGCCTACGGCACCGTGGACCGGGTCAGCATCATCACGGATCGCGACACCGGCCGGTCGCGGGGCTTCGCCTTTATTGAAATGGGTAATGACCAAGAGGCGGACAGCGCCATTGCGGCGACGAATGGCAGCACCGTTGGCGGCCGCACGCTGAACGTGAACGAGGCCCGGCCGCGCAGCGAGCGCGGCGGCGGCGCTCCTTCGCGGGGCGGCTACGGCGGGCGCGGCGGCGGTGGGCGCGGCGGCCATCAGGACGACTACCGCGGCCACGCGCGGCAGCCGCGCGAACCCCGCTGGTAGGGTAGCGGGCGCTAAACTTTTTTGCTGGGCTCGGGTTCCAGCCGGCGGCGCAGTGGGCCGCGCGGCGGGGGCTCCAGCTAGGATGTTTCTGATCCGGCGCGGCCCTCCGCGCCGGATTTTTCCTTTCCCCTCGCGCTCGTCCGGCCGGGCCCGGCGGCGTTGGCGCTTCCGCCCAGCCGCGTATTCCCCGCCATTTTCTATCCTTCCGTGAGGTATTGACCCGAGCCGCCTGGGGCGGCCCTGGCCGGAGTGCGTTTTCCCCTTGACCCCAAGACGCTTACATCCTAACTTGGATGGTTGCGTTTGTGGGTCGAACGAGCCGGAGGAAACGGTCGGTCCGCCGCGAGCGAGCCTTTCGTTCGTTTCGCGTGGGTCATTCTCCTGGTCTCATTCATTCTGGCGCGTAGCGGTTGGGCACGGCATGTAGGCGCGCCCTGGCCGAGCCGCCTTCCGCCGTTCACCCCGCGCGCGGCGGCGCCATCGCCGTGCCGCGGCCGCCTTGCCGGACCGGAGGTCCGCGTGGCATAGGAAGGGATGAGTGTGAAACTGAAACAACACTGGCGGTTAACCGCGATCGTGGTGATTCTGCTGGGTTTTGCCGGGTGGAAGGGCCTGGGCCAGTTCACCAATGACGGCTACTCCCCGGTCCAGCCGATTCCCTTCAGCCATCGCTTGCATGCGGGCATCAACCATATTCCGTGCATGTACTGCCACGCCGGCGTCGAGTACTCCAGCCAATCGCCGATCCCGCCGCTGAACGTCTGCATGGGCTGCCACTCCGTGGTGGACGCCAACCGGCCGCTGATTCAGCGCATCGCCAAGGCCTACGCCAGCGGCACGCCGTTCCGCTTCGTCCGCGTCTATCAGCTTCCGGAGTACGTGAAGTTCCGGCACTCGCCGCATATTGACGCCGGCATCGCCTGCCAAACCTGCCATGGGCAGATCGAGTCCATGAATCAGGTGACGGAGGTGCATCAGTTCGCCATGGGCGAATGCATCAACTGCCACCGGGCGCGGAACTACATGCCCGCGGCGGCGATCCGCAAGCACCGGGATTATCAGCTTGCCTACTTGCCATCGCTCGACCGGCATATCAACGCGCCGGTGGACTGCAATACCTGCCATAACTAATGCCGCAATGAGCGTGATCCCGGCCGACACTTCCGATTTCAACGAGCGCACCAGGATGGAACATCAAATCAATCAGGCGGAATCCGAACCCAACCGGCCCGGCGCGCGGGCGCTAGGCGCCGCGCCGCGCGCCGGCGGAAACGAGGGACCGGCCGCGGCGGCCAACGGGGCCAACCCCGCCGCGGCCGAAGGCGGCGAGGAAGAACAGGGGCCGCGGCTGTGGACGACGCTGGAGCAACTGGCCGGCGATCCCGCCGTGGCGGCGCTGGCGGCGCGGGAATTTAAAAACGATCCCCGTCCCAGCACGGCGCCGGGCCTGTTCCCGATCGTCGGCCAGAGCGCCGTTCCCGCCGCGCCGGCGGCGGAGGGCGGCAAGGGCGGCGTGGACCGCCGCAAGTTCCTGCAATGGTCCACCGCCGCCATGGCGCTGGCCACCGCCGCGTGCACGCGCAAGCCGGTCAGCTATTTGGTGCCGTACGCGCAGCAGCCGCCGGAGATCATTCCCGGCATGGCCAACTTCTACGCCACCACCTGCCAGGAATGCTCCTCCTCCTGCGGCTTGGTGGTGAAGACCCGGGACGGGCGCCCGATCAAGGTGGAGGGCAATCCGGACCATCCGTTGAACCGGGGCCGCGTCTGCGCCTGCGGCC
>JAKAUF010000285.1 GCA_021827785.1 Acidobacteriota bacterium
TGGGCATCGAGCCGATTTTCTTCGACACCGTCTTCTACTGCCGCCGCTGCGCCGGCATGGCTTCCAACCGCAGCTGCCCGCATCCCGCCGCCGACCACGTAACCCTTAGCGGCAGCCAGGTGCGGGACATGCTGCGCGCCGGGCAGTTGCCGCCGCCGGAGTTTTCCCGCCCTGAAGTGGCGCGCATCCTGATCGAGGCGATGCGTCCGTGACCGCCGTGGGCGAACCGAATGCCGGGCTGGCGCTGCCCGCCGGCGCCGGAGCGGAGGCGATCCTGGCCGCGGCCTTCGCCCAATGGGGCGAGGGCGTGGTGCTGGTGACCTCCTGGCAGGCCGAAGGCATGGTGCTGGTGGACATGATCGCCCGCATGGGCTTCCGCCCGCGCGTGTTCACCATTGACACCGGACGCCTGCCGGAAGAAACCCACGCCTTCATGGCGGAGGTGCAGCGCCGCTATCGTCTGCGGCTGCAAGTCGCCGCGCCGCGGCCGGAAGAGATCGCCGCGTTGGTCGGCGGCCGCGGCGCCAATGCGTTTTACCAGGGATCCCTCGACCGGCATCTCTGCTGCGAAATTCGCAAGTCCCGCGTTCTGGACCGGCTGCTGCGCCCCGCGGCCGGCGCGGCTTCGGCCGCCACCCCGGCCGTAGCCCCAGTCGTAGCATGGATCACCGGATTGCGCCGCGGCCAAGGGCCGGCGCGCCAACAAGTGCAACCCGTCGCGCCCGATGCGCGCCACCCCGGCCTGTGGCGGCTCGCCCCGCTGGCGCCGTGGAGCGAGGCGCAGGTCGAGGAGTACACTCGCCGCCACGCCGTGCCGCGCCACCCGCTCTACGCCCGCGGTTTTCGCAGCATCGGCTGCGCCCCCTGCACCCGGCCCACCGCCCCAGGAGAATCCCCCCGCGCCGGCCGCTGGTGGTGGGAGCGGGAAGAAAAAAAAGAATGTGGTCTGCATGACCCGGCCCGCCCGCCGCAGTTTGACGTCGCCCTGGCCGGTTTACTATCCCTTGCAACAGGAGAATCCCTAGTCTCGTGAGTGAAACCGCCACCGCATCCCGCCCGGCCGCGCCCAACGCCGCCGCGGCCACCGCCCCCGCCTTCACCCTCTGGTTTACCGGCCTGAGCGGCGCGGGCAAATCCACCATCGCCAACCTGCTGGCGCAACGCCTGGTCGCCAGCGGCCGCAAGGTCGAGGTGCTGGACGGCGATGTCGTCCGCACCCATCTCTCCAAAGGCCTGGGCTTCAGCCGCGAGGACCGCGACACCAACATCCGCCGCATCGGCTTCGTCTGCCAAATGCTGAATCGCCACGGCGTCGTGGCCATCGCCGCCGCCATTTCGCCCTATCGCTCGGTGCGCGACGAGGTGCGGGCCCAAACGCCCAACTTCGTCGAGGTGCACGCCCGTTGCGCCCTGGATACGCTGGTCCAGCGCGACGTCAAGGGCTTGTACGCTAAGGCGCTGCGCGGCGAAATCCAGCAGTTCACCGGCGTCTCGGATCCCTACGAAGAGCCGCTCCGTCCCGAGGCCAGCTTCGACAGCGGCACGGAAACGCCCGAGGCCAGCGCCGACCGGATCTGGGCGGCATTGGTACAATTGGGCCTCGTTTAACCGCTGCGGCCGCTGGCACGCCGCCGGAAGGGTCGCCGCCATTGCTCCTGGATTTGCATTCCCATTCCACCGCCTCCGACGGCCGGCTGCCGCCGGAGGCGGTGGTGAACGCCGCCGTGGCGGCGGGGCTGGAGTGGTGGGCGCTGACCGATCACGACACCATGGATGGCGTCGCCGCCGCGGAAACCGCTTTGGCCGCCGCCGCCGGCCCTACGCCTCGCTTTATCCCCGGCGCCGAACTCAGCACCCGCTGGCAAGGCCATTCCACCCATCTGCTTGCCTATTTTCCGCATTTCACCGGCGCCTGGCGGCAACAGCCCGCCGCCTCGGCCTGGTTGGACTGGCTGGCGGAACTGCGCCAGAGGCGCGCCGAGCGCAACCTGGCCATGCTGGAGAAGCTGGAGCGCAGCGGCATTGCCTTCCCCCCGGCCAGCCTGGGCGGCGGGCGGCCCGCCGCCGCGCTGGGCCGCAACCACATCGCTCAGGCCCTGATCGCCGGCGGCTGGGCCACGACCGTGCCCGAGGCGTTTGCCAAATATCTCACCCCCGGCGCGCCCGCCTGGGTGCCGCTGCGCGGGGTGGACACACCGGAAGCCATCGCCCGCGTCCGCGCCGCCGGCGGCTTGCCTGGATTGGCCCATCCCAGCCGCCTGCACTTCGATTGGCGGCCGCATCTGCCGGAGCTAGCGGGCGCGGGCCTGGCGTTCCTTGAGGCCTGGTATCCCACCCACGACCCCGCCCAGGTCGAAGATTATCGCCGCCTGGCGGCGGACAATCACCTGCACGCCAGCGGCGGCACCGACTTCCATGCCCGTCCCGGGGAAACGCTGGGCGCCACCATCCCCGCCGCCGCGTTGGACTGGCTGGCGGCCTAGCGCCGTTCTCCGCCGCCCACGGCCGCTCGGCTCGCCAGCCCGCAACTGCTCCGCGCCGGCGGTCAGCTGTCATCAAGTTGTAACCGTTTCCCTCCCGCCGCTTTGCCAAGCTACACTTATGGCGCGGTGGTGGGGCGTTCCGCTCAACCCAGTGGAGAGGCCCCCCAGACCTGCCGCGCCGCAGATCTTGGCCGATTGCAAGGAGCCCGCATGTTCCCGTCTCGTTCCGACCGTTCCCACCGCCTGCGCCGCGCCCCATTGGCGGCGTTGTTAGCCGCCGCCCTGGCCGTTCCCCTGCTCTGGGCCGCGCCCACCGTCAACATCCTGGAGACCGGTTCCAGCCTCCTCTATCCGCTGTTCAACATTTGGCTGCCGGCTTACCACCGCGTTCATCCCAACGTGCGGATCACCACCCAATCCACCGGCAGCGGCACGGGTATTTCGCAGAGCACCACGGGCCTCGCGCAGATCGGCGCTTCCGATGCCTACATGAGCCCGGCGTTGGAGCGCAAGTATCCCGGCATGCTCAATATCCCCCTGGCCATCTCCATGCAGATGGTCAACTACAATTTGCCCGGCCTGAATCGCCGCCACCTGCACCTGAGCGGACCCGTGCTGGCGGGCATCTATTCCGGTCACATCGTGCAATGGAACGACGCCGCCATCCGTCGCCTGAATCCCGGTGTTCAGCTCCCCGACCACGCCATCATTCCGGTGCACCGCACCGACGGAAGCGGCGACACCTTCATCTTCACGCAGTATCTTTCCTTCAGCACTCCCTCCTGGGCCAATAGCGTCGCCTATGGCACCACGGTCAGTTGGCCCGCCGTCTCCGGCGGCTTGGGCGCCGAAGGCAATCCCGGCATGGTCACCGCCGTCCACGACAACCCCTATTCCATCGCCTATATCGGGACCAGCTATGAAAACGCCATTCGCCGCAATGGCCTGGGCATCGCGGCGCTGAAGAACCGCGCCGGCAAGTTCGTGCTGCCCACCGCGCGCACGGCCAAGGCCGCGGCTTCGAAGATGGTGCCGAAAACGCCGAAGAATGAGCGTATCAGCCTGATCTTCGCCCCCGGCGCGGATTCCTACCCGATCATCAATTACGAATACGCCATCGTGAATCGCCGCCAGCCCTCGGCGCAAACCGCCGCCGCCCTGCGCGATTTCTTCAATTGGGCCATCAGCCCGACCGGAGGCAACGCGCCGCGCTTCATCAATCGCGTGCATTTCGTTCCCCTGCCGCCACCCGTGGTGCGGCTCAGCCGGGCGCAGATCGCCCAAATCCAGTAAGCCGGCGCACCGCGCGGCGCCCCGCGGCTGGCGGGGCGCCGCGTCGGCCGCCTGACGCGCATGTTCAAGCTCGTAACCTTTCGCCGTTTTACCGCCGTGTTGGGCGGCGTGGTGGCCGCCGTGCTGGTGGCCGTGGTGGTGTTTTTCGTCATTTATGCCTGGCCGGCGATCCGCCTCAATGGCTGGCATTTTTTCACCAGCAACACCTGGAACACCGGCAACCTCTACGCCAACCCCATCGAGCGCAACGGCCGGATGATTCTGCCCGGCGCGCATTACGGCATTCTCTTCCTCATCGCCGGCACCCTGCTCAGTACGCTGATCGCGGTGGTGTTGGCCGTGCCCATCGGCGCCATGGCGGCGGTCTTCCTGGCCGAATGCGTGCCCGCCCAACTCCGCACCGCCGTTTCCTTTTTCGTCGAACTGCTGGCGGCCATTCCCAGCGTGGTCTTCGGCTTGTGGGGTTATGTCGTGGTCATCCCCTTTCTGGGCCACCACGTCTACCCCTGGATGACGGCGCACCTCGGCTTTCTGCCCTTCTTTTCCGGCGCTCCCGGCAGCGGCTATGGTTTGCTGACGGCGGGCCTGGTGCTGGCCCTGATGATCGTTCCGCTGATCACCGCCACCGTGCGCGATGCCTTGGTCAGCCAGTATCGCGGCTTGCGCGACGCCGCTCTCGCGCTGGGCGCGACGCGCTTTGAAACCCTGTGGACCGTGCAGCTCCCCGCCACCCGCCGCGTGCTGGTCGGCTCCGGCATCCTAGCCACCGGCCGGGCGCTGGGGGAAACCATGGCGGTCCTGATGATCAGCGGCAACGCCCTCAACTATTTGCCGCGCAACATCTACTCGCCCATCTCCACCATGGCTTCGTTCATCGTCTCCCAGTTGGATAGCGCTTTGCAGGATCCCACCGGCTTGGCCGTGCGCTCCTTGGGTGAGGTGGCCCTGGCGCTGCTGCTGATCGCCGTGGTGGTGAATGGCGCGGCGCGGCTGTTGCTCTACTACCAAGATCGCACCACGGGGACGACCACCTAATGGCCGCCGCCTCCGCGTCCAGCTTCGTCTCGCCCCGCCAGCGCCACCGCTTGCGCCGGCGGCTCACCGACGGCCTCGGCTGGACGGTGAGCACGGTGGCGTTTCTCCTGTTGGGCGCGGCCACGGTTTCCATTTTTTGGGCCATAGCCGCCCGCGGCGCCCATGCCCTCGACCTGGCCATCTTCACCCAGGTCACCCAAGGCACCGCCGGCGGCCTGCTCAACGCCATCGAAGGCACGCTGCTGCTGGCCGCCGGCGGTTTGCTGTTGGCGATCCCGCCGGGAGTGGCGGCGGGCATCTTTTTGGCCGAGTTCGGCGCCTCCCGCTTTGCTCCCGTGCTGCGCTTCATGTCCGACGTGCTGGTCGGCTTGCCCTCCATCGTGGTCGGCTACTTCGTCTACATCGTCGCGGTCGTGGATTTGGGCTGGGGCTTTTCCGCCCTGGCCGGCGCCATCGCGCTGGCCATCATCTCCCTGCCGTACATCACCCGCACCAGCGAAATGGCGTTCCGCCAGGTGCCCGCCGACATGCGCGATGCCGCCCGCGCCTTGGGCGCCACCGACAGCCATGTCATTCTGCGCATCTGCCTGCCCATCGCCGCCTCCAACGTCCTGACCGGCGTCTTGCTGGCGCTGGCCATCTCCGTGGGCGAAACGGCGCCCTTGCTATACACCGCCGGTTGGTCGAACTACATGTGGAACGGCCACCTCACCCATGAGCCGGTCGGCTATTTGACCTACGCCATTTGGGCCTTCATCACCGAGCCGTTCCAAAGCGCGCACGCCCTGGCCTATGCCGCCGCGCTGCTGGTCAGCGCGTTCGTGCTGGTCATCAGCATCGCCTCCCGCATGCTGATGGCCGCCTCCCGCCGCCCCGGCCGCTAGCGCGCCAACTCGGCCCCGCCCCCGGCGGCGGCCACGACATCGCCGGCCCGGACGGGAAGCACCGCAACCTGCCCCGCGGGCAACCCCCTCGGCGGCAGGGACTTCCCTGCTCTTATGTCCGCCCTACCCGTGTTTTTTCGCGGCCGTTCCGCGCGCACCATCTCCGACGTGATCGTGGACACGCTGCTGGATTGGGGCGTGGACACCATCTTTGGCCTGCCCGGCGACGGCATCAACGGCATGTTCGAGGCGCTGCGCCAAAGGGCCGAGCAAATCCGTTTCATTCAGGTGCGGCATGAGGAAGCCGCCGCCTTCATGGCCGCCGCGCATTTTAAATACACCGGCCGGCTCGGCGTCTGCATCGCCACCTCCGGCCCCGGCGCCATCCACCTGCTCAATGGCCTGTATGACGCCAAGCTGGATGACGCCGCCGTTCTCGCCATCACCGGCCAGACCTACAGCGACCTGAAGGGCTCGCATTACCAGCAGGAAGTGAACCTGCTGCAACTGTTCAGCGACGTCGCCGGCTACAACGAGGGCATCTGGAACGCCGGCCAAGCCGAAATGGTTACCGACCTGGCTTGTCGCCACGCGGTCAGCAAGAGCACCGTCGCCCACATCAGCATTCCGGTGGATGTGCAGGACCTGCCTCCCAAGGAAAAGGCTTCGCTGATGAAGCCGGTGATGACCCATACCTCCGCCGCGCGCAGCCGCTATGTCACGGTGCCCGCCGAGGACGATCTGCGCCGCGCCGCCGACCTGCTGAATCGCGGCAAACGCGTGGCCATCTTGGCCGGCAAGGGCGCCATCGGCGCGCGCCCGGAGCTGATCGCCGTGGCCGAGCGCCTTTCCGCCCCGGTCATCAAGGCGCTGCTCGGCAAGGAAGTCATTCCCGACGACCATCCCCTGAACGCCGGCGGCCTGGGGCTGATCGGCACCGCTCCCGCCGAGGACGCCATGGAGGAATGCGACACCTTGTTCCTGGTCGGCACTTCCTTCCCCTATATGGCTTGGCTGCCGGAGAAGCGCGACGTCACCGGCGTGCAGTTGGACCTCCGCCCGGAACGCATCGGCCTGCGTTTCCCGGTCCAGGCCGGTTTGGTCGGCGACGCCGCCGCCACGCTGCGCGCCCTGCTGCCCCGGCTGAAGCGCCACGGCGACGGCTTGCTGAAGAAAACCCAGCGGCGGATGAAGGACTGGAACGCTTTGATGCGCCAGCGCGGCGCCGACCCCAAACGCCCGATGCGCCCCGAGGTGGTGGCTCGCGCGCTCAGCGAACTGGCGCCCCGCGACGCGGTCATCAGTTGCGACTGCGGCACCGTCACCACTTGGCTGGCGCGGCAGTTCAATATCCGCGGTGAGCAAAAATGGGGCCTGGCCGGCAACCTGGCCACCATGGCCCCCGGCCTGCCTTACGCCATCGCCGCCGCCGTCGCCTTCCCGCGGCGCAAATCCATCGCCTTCGTCGGCGATGGCGCCTTCACCATGCTGATGGGCGAGTTCGTCACCGCCGTCAAATACCAACTGCCCATCACCGTCGTGCTTATCAAGAACAACACCTTGGGCCAGATCAAATGGGAGCAGATGGTCTTCCTCGGCAATCCGGAATACCAATGCGAGTTGCAGCCCATCCAATTCGCCGCCTATGCCCGCGCCTGCGGCGGGCTGGGATTCACCGTCGAGGACCCGGCGCAGGTCCGCGCCGTGCTGCGCCAGGCGCTGGAGGCCAATAAGCCGGCGCTGGTCGAATGCGTCACCGATCCCTTCGAGCCGCCCATGCCCGCCAAGGCGACCGCCAAGCAAGGCCTGGGACTGGCCGAGGCGCTGGCCCGCGGTGAGCCCCATCGCGGCCGCATCGCGCTGACGCTGTTCCGCGACAAGATCACCGAACTGAAGCGCTAAGCCCGGAGGCCGCCATGGACCTGACGTTTCCTTATCCCGGCATCGGGCCGGTCTCCCTCCCGGACTCCAACCTGCTCGGCGTGTTCGCTCCGCGCCATCCGCCGATTCCCGCCGAGCCCGCGCTCATTGAGCAAGCATTGGCCCAGCCCATCGGCGCCGCCCGGCTGCGCGACCTGGCGCGGCCGGGACATCGCGTCCTGCTCCTCAGCGACGACCACACCCGCGGCACGCCGGTGGCCCGGCTGCTGCCCTGGATCGTCGCCGAGCTGGAGGCCGCCGGCGTGCGCGACGCGGAGATCGAGATCCTGATCTGCAAAGGCTCGCACCGCCCCATGACCGAAGCGGAACTCGAGGACAAGCTGGGCGGCTACCGCCGCCGCTTTCGCGTCTACCAGCACGACTATCTCAATGCCGCCGAGTTGCACGATTGGGGCGCGCTGCCCGACGGCTTTCCCGTGATCGCCAACAGCCTGCTGCGCCACCGCGACTTGGTGATCGGCCTCGGGCACATCGGCATCCATCGCATCAAGGGATTCTCCGGCGGCGCCAAAATCGTCTTCCCCGGCTGCGCCGGCTACGCTTCCGCCGCCGCCAACCATTGGGCCGGCGCTCAGCGCTGGTCGGAGCAGTTGATGGGCGTCCGCGACAATCCCCTGCGCGAGCGCATTGACGCCGCCGCCCGCCGCGCCGGCCTGAATTACATCGTCAACGTGGTGCTCGCCGGCGGCGCCATCGCCGGCTGCTTCGCCGGCGATCCCGTCGCCGCCCATCGCGCCGGCTGCGCCCTGGCCGCCGGCGTATACGCGGTGGAATTGCCGCGCCGCGCCGACATCGTCATCGTCGAGTCCAAGCCCGCCGATCGCGACTTCTGGCAATCCGCCAAGGGCATCTATTCCGGCACCATGGCCGTCCAGCGCAACGGCAGTCTCATCCTGGTCACTTCCTCGCCGGAAGGCGTCGCCGGCAACCATCCCGTCGTTCTGCAGCTCGGCTATCTCCCCTATTCGCAACTGGAGCGCATGGTCGCCGGACATCAAATCCAGGACGTGATGGGCGCGGCGGTTCTGGCCTATACCGCCCAAGTCGTGGACCATGCCGACTGCATCCTGGTCTCCACCGGCATCTCCGCCCAGGAAGCTCGGCAGATCGGCTTTCGCCCCGCGCAGACCGTGCAGGACGCATTGGAAATGGCCTTCCTCCGCCAAGGCAAGGACGCCACCATCGCCGTGCTGCGCGAAGGCGGCGCCATTCTGCCGCGCATCGCCGGCGAACAGCTCGGCGCTCGCCCCAAGGCCGCCTAACGTTTCCCCCGTGCGGCGGCCGTCGCCCCCGCCGCGCCGGCTGAGCGATTTTTCCCCCGCCCCCACTTTCGTACAACCCCGCCCGGCAAAGCCGAATCGGAGTAAAAGGGGGTGCCTCAGGGCGCCTGTCGCCGGCCGCTCGCCGCTTGCCTCTCGCGGGGCCCGCGCCGATCAATCGTCCGCCGTCGCGCACCGAGCGCCATTGGTGCGCCGCTGTTTGACAATCCGCCGCTTTGGGCGCATTGCGCCGTCACGCGCCGTGCGCCCAACTCCTTTCATTTCTCCCCGTACCCCCGCCCCCCCGTGAAATGTTGCATTTAGGACTGCAAACGCATGAAAACAAAGTATCCGGCATGCAACATGGCCGGCTCGATTGGGGCGCATTTTCATCCCGGGATTTCACTCCCGTTGCCGCCGCTTGGCTGACCCAAACCGCGCCGCTCTCGACGCTACGCTCCGCCCGCCTCCCGCCGTTCACGCCGTCGCCAGCACCTCCCTTGCCGCGCGCTCGCCGCTGGCCAGCGCCCCATGCACGGTGGCATGGTGGCCGTGCGCCTCCGTTGCCTCCCCGGCGAAAAACAGCGTGGATGCCAGCGGTTTGGCCAACTCCGCGAACGCCCCCGCGCCTCCCGCCAGGGCATAGCTGTAGGCGCCGGCGGCAAAGCGATCCCGCTGCCAATCATGCGCATGCACGCCCAATAGCTCCGCTCGCACCCGCCGCCCGCTCCAGCCGGTGATCGCCGCCAAGGTGTCCACCGCGGCCGCCGCCAACCTCGCGCCGCGCGGCACGGCCCACAGGGCCGGTCCCGCCGCCCAAGCCGTCAGTTGCGGCGCCTGGTCTGGGCCCAGCCACCACGCCCGCAATGACGCCTGCGGCACGAAGGTGAACGTACCGGCGGCATATCCCGCATGTAGCTGCCGTCCGCGCCAAAACCGCCGCCGGAACCGCAGCACCAGCCGTACCGCCGGCCCCATCGCCAGGCCCGCCAAAGCCGCGCGCTTTTCCGCCAGCGCTGGCGCGAACTCCACCGCCGCCGCGCCCCGGACGCCTTGCAATATGGACAACGGCAGCGTCACCACCGCCTGCGTGCTCCGGTGCAGTTGCCCGCCCGCGGCCACCGTCACTGCTCCCGGCGCCCACCGCACCGCCGTCACCACCGCACCGGTCTGAATCCGCACCCCCGCCTGCCGGCACTCCGCCGCGAGCCGCGCCACGAACGGCCCGTATCCCGCCGCCAGCCGGTAGCTTTGGCCGCCGCCGATCGCCCGCTCGGCGCGCAATCCCAGGATCAATGACCGCAGGCTGATCGCCCCTGGGTCGGCGGCGTGAAAACCCTCGATGTAGGCCCGCGCCATCGCCGCCTGTTCCGGCGGCAGCCGCGCCTCCGCCAGCCAGTCCGCAAACGTCCGGTCCCGCCGCGGCGGCGGCGTTGCCGCCAGCCGCTCCTCCCATCCCCATCCCGGCGCGACGGGCTCATCGCCGGTCTCCGCCCAGCCCCATTCCCCGCCCACCGCCTCCACCGCCTGATGCCCTGCCGCCGCGCGCGTGAGGACCTCCGGCGCCCGGCCGTGAATGAACTCCGCCCCCAACTCCACCGGCCAGGCCCAGCCCCGCGGCCGCCGGGTCCAGATGCGCCCGCCCAACCGTCGCCGCGCCTCCAGCAGCAACACCCGCCGCCCGCCTCGCGCCAGCGCGCCGGCCGCCGCCAGCCCCGCCGCTCCCCCGCCGATCACGATGACTTCGCCGCGCATGCCACCTCCATCCCACCTCCACGCCACCTCTATGCTAGCGCCCGCCCCGCCATCCGCCCTCGCTTCCCTCGCACCGCCCCGCTACAATGCGGCGTAGGCACTTCGGGGGCAATCATGGATTCCGCGCGCGTAGGGATATACGTCCGCCTGCAAGCCAAGCCCGGCCAAGAGGCGGCGCTACAGCAATTTCTCTGTGAGGGGTTGAGCCTGGCGGAAGATGAGCCGGAAACCACCGCCTGGTTCGCCATGCGCATGGCCCCCGCCACCTTTGGCATCTTTGATGTGTTTCCCAACGAAGATGGCCGCAAGGCGCATTTATCCGGGCCCATCGCCGCGGCGCTGATGGCCAAGGCCGACGAGTTGCTGGCCGAGCCGCCCCGCATCGAGCAGGTGGACGTTCTCGCCGCCAAGCTCCCGTAACCCTCCCCAGAGCGCCAACCCCCATTCCCGTCCGCTTCCCCCAGCCTATTGAATGGCGCGGCCCCCGCGACGGGACTCCGGCCTCCCGGGTGGTGCGCGCCGGCGCCGCAGTGCCGCGTGGCCGTGCCATCCTGAGGGGGAAGCGCGACGCCGCGCCTGCGCGCGCTTCACCGGCCATGTCCGCCTCCGCCGCCCACTCCCTGCCCCGCCGCTTTGCCGAACATTGGGACCGGCTGGCGTGGCTGCGGCCGGGCCAACGGCTGGCCGTGGCGGTTTCCGGGGGCTCGGATTCCTTGGCGCTGCTCCTGCTGCTCCGGCGCCACGCCGAGCGCCGGCGCCTGCAACTGAGCGTGGCCCATTTTCACCATGGGCTGCGGCCGGAGGCCGATGCCGACGCGGAGTTTGCCGCCTCCTGGGCGCGGCGGCTAGCCCTGCCCTTTTGGCTCTGCCGCTCCACCGCGCTGCGCCCGGAGATGCCCAACTTGGAGGCGGCCGCCCGCCGCCGGCGATACCGGTTCTTCTCCCGCCTATTGGCCCTCTCACCCCCCGCCGCCGACGCCGTGGCCACCGGCCATACCGCCGACGACCAGGCGGAAACCGTGCTGCTGCGCCTGTTGCGCGGCACCGGACCGAGTGGATTGAGCGCCATCCAGCCCGTGTTGCGCGCCGGGCGCGGGCGTATTCTCCGTCCCCTGCTGCCTTTCGATCGCGACGAACTGCAAGCCTGGCTGCGGGCCGAGGGCGCGAGCTGGCGGGAGGACGCCAGCAACCGCGACTCCCGCCGCCGGCGGAACCGCATTCGCCATGAGCTTTTGCCCGCCCTGGAACGGGATTACAATCCCCGCCTGCGCCGGCGATTGGCGGCATTGGCGGAGCTGGTTCAGGCGGAAGAACAGGTGTGGGCGGAGCTAACGGCGCAAGACCGCGGTTTGGCGGCGCCCATCGAGGGCGCAGGCCTTCAGGTGGAAACCATGCGCCTAGCCGCCCTGCCCCTCGCCCGGCTGCGGCGGCTGCTGCGTGCTTGGGCGGAGGAAGTTTGCCGTGGCGCTGCGTGCGATTTCATCCACTTGCACGCGGTCACGGAGGCAATTCACGCCGCCGCCGGCGCCGCTCCCCCCCATCGCCCGCGGCACTACCGGCTGGGCGGCCTAGTGGTTCGCATCACCCCGCGCTGGGTCTGGCTGCGCCCTGCGCCCGGCGCATGCGGCGTTATACTGAAGCCATAGCATCCCCGCCGTATGCCGTTCCGCCGCCCCCGGCGCTCTTCTCCGTTGGGCCGCGCATGTTCGGCTGGGAGGATGGGATCGCTGGCCGGCACGCGGAGCAGCCGATTTGAGTTCCACCGTTAAAACTGTCGTTCTCTGGGTCGTAATGATCGCCGCCGCGGTGTTGCTGTGGCAGATGATGCGCAGCGGCATGGGCGGAAGCTCGTCCAAAACCCTCAACTTCACGCAGTTCATGGCCGACGCCCAGTCCGGGCAGGTCGCCAACGTCACCATCGAGGGCGACGCGGCCAGCGGGCAACTGAAGAACCAGCAAAAATTCAGCACCGTCGTCCCCACCAACTACCCCGACCTGTACACGATCCTGACGCAGAAGGGCGTATCGGTCACCATCAAGCAGAGTTCCAGCGGCGCATGGTTCGACATCATGATCAATGCGCTGCCGTTCCTGCTGATCATCGCCCTCTGGATCTTCTTCATGCGGCAGATGCAGACCGGCGGCAACAAGGCCATGTCGTTCGGCAAGAGCCGCGCCCGATTGCTGTCCACGCAGCAGAAGAAGGTGACGTTCAAGGACGTCGCCGGAGTGGATGAAGCCAAGGAAGAACTGCGCGAAATTATCGAGTTCCTCAAGGAACCGCAGAAATTCCAGAAGCTGGGCGGACGCATTCCCAAGGGCGTGCTCCTGGTGGGACCGCCGGGCACCGGCAAAACGCTGCTGGCCCGCGGCATCGCCGGCGAAGCCAACGTGCCGTTCTTTTCCATCTCCGGCTCCGATTTCGTCGAGATGTTCGTCGGCGTCGGCGCCAGCCGGGTGCGCGATCTCTTCGAGCAGGGCAAAAAGAACGCCCCCTGCATCATTTTCATTGATGAAATTGACGCCGTCGGCCGCCATCGCGGCGCCGGGCTGGGCGGCGGCCACGACGAGCGCGAGCAGACCCTCAACCAGCTGCTGGTGGAGATGGACGGCTTCGAAAGCAACGAAGGCGTCATTCTGATCGCCGCCAGCAACCGGCCTGACGTTTTGGATCCCGCGCTGCTCCGCCCCGGCCGCTTCGACCGCCGCGTGGTCGTTCCGCGGCCGGACGTCAAAGGCCGGGAAGACATTCTGCGCGTGCATGCGCGCAAGGTCCCGCTGAGCGAGGAAGTGGATCTGGCGATTTTGGCCCGCGGCACGCCCGGTTTCAGCGGCGCCGACCTGGCCAATCTGGTCAATGAGGCCGCGCTGAACGCCGCCCGCCATAACCGCAAAATGGTGATGATGGGCGACTTCGAGGGCGCCAAGGACAAGGTGCTGATGGGCGCCGAGCGGCGCAGCCTGATCATCAGCGACGAGGAGAAGCGCAACACCGCGTATCACGAGGGCGGCCACGCGCTGGTGGCGGCGATGATGCCCCACTCCGACCCGCTGCACAAGGTCACCATCATTCCCCGCGGCATGGCCCTGGGCGTGACCATGCAGCTGCCCACCGACGACAAGCACACCTACACGCGGGACTATTTGGAATCCCGGCTGGCGGTGATGATGGGCGGCCGCGTCGCGGAAGAACTCTACATGCACCACATGACCACCGGCGCCGGCAACGATATCGAGCAGGCCACCGACATGGCCCGCAAAATGGTCTGCGAATGGGGCATGAGCGAGCTCGGCCCGCTCACCTTCGGCAAGAAGGAAGAGCAGATCTTCCTGGGCCGGGAGATCGCGCAGCACCGCGATTTCTCCGAGGACACGGCCATCCGCATTGACCAGGAAGTGCGCCGGCTGGTGATGGACGGCTACCAAAAGGCGCGCACCATCCTCGGCGAGCACGGCGAGACGCTGCACCGCCTGGCGGAGGCTCTGCTGGAGCGCGAATCGCTCGACGCCAACGAGATCAAGCTGATCATTGACGGCAAGCCGCTGCCGCCGATGCCCACCCCAGTGCCCGCCAGCACCGAACCACCGCCCAGCGGCAAACCGGAGACGGCGCGGCCGGAACCGGCGCGTGGTCCCGTCGTGGCGCCCCCCGCCCCCGCCTAACCCGCCGTCCCTCCCCATCCCGCGTGCGCCGCTCCGCTGGGAGCGCCGGCATCCTGCCGGCATGTTCGCTCCATCGGCTCCGCGGAATGGGCCCTCAACCCCGGCGGAGTCCATGGGAGTGCCGGCATCCTGCGGGCATTTTCCGGCACTTGACAGCCTCAGCCCGCCGGCGTCGCCTACCCCTCCGCCCGCCGCTGCCGCAGCCAGGCGAAAAGCACCGGCACCAGAATCAGTACATTGACCGCCGAAGTGGCCATGCCGCCCACGATCGGCGCGGCGATGGGTTTCAAAACATCGCTGCCGATGCCGCTCTCCCAAAGCAATGGTCCCAGGCTGGCTAACACCACCACGACCGTCATCAGCTTGGGCCGCAGGCGCAGCACCGCCCCTTCCATGGTAGCCGCCTCCACGTCCGTGGCGGCCATGGCGCGGGCCTCGCGCGCGCATTGGACGCGACGGGCCTCGTACGCCTTATTGAGATAGATCATCATCACCACCGCCGTCTCCACCGCGATGCCGAACAGGTCAATGTAGCCGACCCAAACGGCCACGCTGAACTCAAAGTGCATCGCCCATTGCAGCAGCAGCCCGCCGGTGAGGGCGAAAAAGGTGGGGATCAGCAAAATCACCGCCTCCGCCGCGGAGCGGAAAATGACGTAGAGCAAAAAGAAGATCAAGAAAAAGACGATGGGCAGGATCAATTCCAATCGCTTCGCGGCGCGCTGTTCGAAGGTGTATTCGCCGGACCAATGGTAGGTGTAGCCGGCCGGCAGCGCCAGACGGCGGCGCAGCAGCCGGTTGGCGGCGGTGACAAAACCGCCGTAGTTTTGGGTTTTCAGATCGAAGAACACGTACGCCGTGAGCTGGCCGCCCTCGTCGCGGATCATGGTCGGGCCGCGGGAGAAATACACTGACGCCACCTCGCCCAGCGGGATCTGCGCCCCGGTTGGGGTGGCGATGACCACCTGTTCCAATTTCGGCAGGTCATCGCGGAAGTCGCGGCTATAGCGCACGTTGACGGGGAAGCGCTTGCGCCCGTCAACGACCGTGGCGATATCCTCGCCGCCGATCCCGGATTCCACCGCCCTCTGCACCGCGGCGATGGTTAGGCCATAGCGGGCCGCGATCGCGCGGTGCACGTGAATATTGATATAGAAGCCCTGCGCCACCCGTTCGGCGAAGATGGATGCCACCTGCGGCATGGCCGCCAGCAGCTTCTGCATGCGCAGCCCCAGGGCCTGGATGCCCTCGAGGCTTGGGCCCTGAATCTTCATTCCCACCGGCGTTTTGATTCCAGTCAGCTCCATGTCCAGCCGGTTCTCCACCGGCATGGTCCAGTTGTTGGTGATGCCCGGAAACTGCAGCTTGGCGTCCATGGCGGCGATCAGCCGGTTGTAGGTCATGCCGCGCGGCCAATCGCGCCGCGGCTTGAGCATGATGGTGGTGTCGTACATGCTCATCGGAGCGTTGTCGGTCGCGCTGTTGGAGCGGCCCACCGTGCCGAAGACGCTGCGCACTTCGGGGAAGCGCCGGAGGATGCGGTCCTGGCGCTGCAGCAGTTGCGTCGCGCTGGTGATGGAAAGCCCGGGCAGGGCGGTCGGCATATAGAGCGCCGACCCCTCATACAGCGGCGGCATGAACTCGCTGCCCAGGCGCGCCGCCAAGGGCAGCACCGCGGCCAGGAACGCGAGATTGATGAGGATGGTCAGCCGCTTATGCCGCAGGCACCAGCGCAGCACGGGCCGGTACACGGCTTGCGTGCAACGGGAGATGGGGTTGTGCTCCTCGGCGCGCAGCTTGCCGCGGATCAGCAGCGGCATCAGCGCCGGCACCAGGGTGATCGCCAGGAGCGAGGAAATTCCAATGGCCAGCGTCTTGGTCCACGCCAAGGGGCTGAACATCCTCCCTTCCTGTGCTTGCAGCAGGAAGACCGGCAGGAACGAAAGCACGATGATCACCAGGCTGAAAAACAGCGCCGGGCCGACTTCCTTGGCGGCCGCGATCAGCGCCTCCAATCGTTCCCCGGCGCTGAGGGCGCGCGGCCGCCCAGCCCGCGGCGCCGGCTCGGCGAGGGCCACGCCGCCCAGGTCGGCCGTTGCCGCTTCCTCCCGGCCGGCCCCTGCATACGCCGCGGGGCCGCGCCCGGCCGGCGGGTTCGCCGCTGTGATGGTCCCGCCGCCGGGGCCGTTTCCCGCCTCCCCCGGCGGCGGCGAGTGCTGGGCCTCCGCCATGCGCCGATGGCCGTTCTCGACCATGACAATGGCCGCGTCCACCAAGACGCCGATGGCCAGCGCCAGCCCGCCCAGGGACATGATGTTGGAGCCGACGTGGAGGTAGTACATCGGCAGAAAGGTCACGATGACGGCGATGGGAATGGTGAGGATGGGAATGAGGGCGGAGCGGAAATGCAGCAGGAAGATGATGATCACCAGGCTGACAATGATCAGTTCCTCGATGAGGTCGCGCCGGAGCGTGGCGATGGACTTCTTGATCAGGCCGGAGCGGTCATAACCGCTGACCACCTCGACTCCCGGGGGCAGCGACGGCGCGATCGCCTGCAACTTGGCTTTCACCGCATGAATCACCTGAAGCGCGTTCTGGCCGTAGCGCATGACGATGATGCCGCCCACGGTCTGCCCCTCGCCGTCCCAGTCGGCGGCTCCTTCGCGGATGTCGGGGCCGAAGCTCACGGTGCCCAAATCCCGCACCAGCACCGGCGTTCCGTCCACCACCGCCACCGGCGTCTCCGCCAGGTCCCGCAGGGAATGGATGTAGCCCAAGCCGCGGATCAGATAATCGGCCCCGCTCATCTCCAACTCCCGCCCCCCGGCCTCATTGCTGCTGGCGCGCACGCGGGCGATGACGCGCGACAGGGGAATTCCGTAGGCCCGCAACTTGTTGGGGTCCAGGTTCACCTGGTATTGGCGCACGTAACCGCCGATGGTCGCCACCTCGGCCACGCCCGGGACCGTCTCCAACTGGTAGCGCAGGTACCAGTCCTGAAGGCTGCGGAGATTGGCCAGGCTGAGATTGTGCGCCTTGTCCACCAGGGCGTACTCGTAGACCCAGCCGGCGCCGGTGGCGTCGGGACCGAGGACGGGATGAACTTGGGCCGGCAGTTGCCCCGAGACCTGCTGCAAGTACTCCAAAACCCGGGAGCGGGCCCAGTAGAGATTGGTGCCGGAATGGAAGACCACGAAGACATATGAATCGCCGAACATGGTCTGCGCCCGCACGGCCTTCACCCGCGGCGCGGAAAGAAACGTCGTGACCAGCGGATAGGTCACCTGGTCCTCGATCAGGCTCGGCGGTTCGCCGGCCCACCGCGTATGCACGATCACCTCGACGTCGGAGATGTCGGGCAGCGCGTCCAGCGCCGTATGGCGCAGCGCCCAAATGCCCGCCAGCATCAGCAGGATCACCAGCGTGAACACCACGAAGCGGTTGCGCGCGCACCAGTCAATCAGCCGGGAGATCATGCCTACGTCCCTCCGCCGCTGAGCCGCGGTTGCCGGCTGGCGATCACCCGTCCGTTACGCTGCGCCGTCACGGTAACTTGCCAGGCGCCGCCGCTGGGCAGTTGAGATCG
>JAKAUF010000183.1 GCA_021827785.1 Acidobacteriota bacterium
TGCGGTATCTCTATTGGTCGCGGCGGCGCGATCTGGGAGAAATGTTCGACGATCCCAGCCACCCCGGCCGCGCCCAGGCCACTGGCCTCCAGAAGTTCATCTGCCGCAAGTGGCGGGGCATGGAAGCCGAACGCCGCCGCATCGAGCATAGCCTCAGCCGGCTGTGGGTGCTGATCATGTTCGCCTACGCCTATTTCTACGGCATTTTGGGCATGGACATGAACATGTCCCTCAACGCCACCTGGTACGACTACATCTACGACTGGTATTTCTGGATCTGCAATTGGTACGCCGGTATCGCGCTCATCTGCATTCTCGCCGTGGCCTGGCGCAACCGCATGGCCGTGCGTGACATCATCAACCGCGACATTCTGCACGACGTGGGCGAGATGATGTTCGCCTTCGCCATCTTCTGGACCTATTTGTTCTGGTCGCAGTTCATGGTGCAGTGGTTCGCCAACCGGCAAGGCAACATCCATCTTTTGCTGCTGGTCAGCACCACCCAGCCCTGGGAGACGATCGCCTGGCTCGTGCTGACCCTGGGCTTTTTCCTGCCCTTCGGCCTGGGGCTTAGCCGCGCATTCAAGCGCCGCGGCCCCACCTTGGCCACGCTGGCGGCCTTCGCCCTGGCGGGCATGTGGCTGCAACAGAACCTGATCGTCATGGGCTCGATCTGGACGCGCGGTTTTCCGCCGCTGCTGACTTCGGCCGGCATCGCCTGCCTGTTTTTGGGGTTGTACGGGCTCATTTACCTATGGTTCATGCGCCAGGCGCCGCTGTTTCCGGTGCAAGACCCGGCGCTGGCGCAGACGCTGGTGGCCAGCCTGCCGCGGCATTGAACGCGGCGCGGCGGGGATGCGGGGGTTATGTTCAATCGCCGGTACCAAAGCGAGCAGGAACGGAATCTGACGATTCTGACCCGGGCGACGCTGTGGGTGGTGATTCCACTGGTGACGTTCGGCTGCTGGTGGTTGTACCAGGGGCTGGGCTACTTCAAGGATGAGATGTCCTACCAAGACGTGTACGGCGCGCGGCGCGGGCCGCACCTGCCCCTGCCGGAAGGCGTGGTGTCGGACCGGGGATTTGGCTTCTCGCCCCGCCAGTTGCTGGCTGCCGGACAGGCGCCGCCGCCGCTGCCGCAACCCAATCTGCCTTACGGGGCTCGGCTGTATCGCGATAATTGCCAGTTCTGCCATGCCGCCAGCGGGCGGGGAGATGCGCCGGTGGGCCTGGAATACGACCCCGCGCCGCCGCTGCTGTACCGGGTGATCCCGGGGCTGAATAACGCGACGGTCTTTGACCGCATCAGCAATGGCACGGGGATGGATCAGGTCAAGAGCATCAATACCTATCCGCCCATCGGCGACGCCTGGCACGCCTTCCGGCTGTATTTAGGGCCCAACGCCCGCTGGCAGCTCACCTACTTCCTGCGCGCCGAGTTCGGCTCGGGCCGTCCGCCGACCACGCCGCCGGCGACCGCCATCCCCCAGCCCGCGTATCACATCGTGGGCAATCCTCCGGCGGCGGTGCGGGTCCAACATTAGCCACCCGCTGAGGTCTTATGTCCGACATCACCATCGAACTGGCGCAAGGCGATCTGGATCTGCGACAGACGTCCGAGGAGATTCTGCGGCCGGTGGAGACCGGCCCGACCTTCCGCCACATCGCCGGATTGGTGATCAGCGGCCTGGTCACCCTCTTGGGAGCGGTTTGCTGGGGCCGGCAAATGTACATCGGCATGGGCGTCAGCGGCCTGATGTGGCCGGTGATGTGGGCCGTCTACATCACCAATTTCGTGTTCTGGATCGGCATCGCCCACAGCGGCACGCTCATCAGCGCCATTCTCTATCTCTTTCGCGCCAAGTTCCGGCCCGCGTTTTCTCGTACCTCGGAGGCCATGACCATCTTCGCGGTGTTGACCGCGGGCTTGTTTCCAATCATTCATTTGGGGCGCTCCTGGCGGTTCTACTGGATCCTGCCCTATCCCAACATGCGGCACATTTGGCCGAACATGCGCTCGCCGCTGGTGTTGGACGTCTTCGCCGTCAGCACCTATCTGACCGTCAGCCTGGTCTTTTGGTATTTGGGGATGCTCCCCGATCTGGCCGAGCTGCGGGATCGTTCGAGCGGCTGGAGGCGCACCCTCTATGGCGTGCTCTCACTGGGCTGGATGGGTTCGCTGCGGCAGATGTCGCCGTACCTCAAGCTCTACATTCTTCTCGCCGGCCTGGCCACGCCGCTGGTGCTTTCGGTCCATACCACGGTGAGCTGGGACTTCGCGCTCTCGCTGTTGCCCGGCTGGCATGAGGAAATCTTCCCGCCCTACTTCGTCGCCGGCGCCATCTTCGACGGCTTGGCGATGGTGCTGACGCTCATTATTCCCTTGCGCTCCTGGTTCCGGTTGCAAGCCCACGTCACCATGGACCATCTCGACGCGCTTTGCCGGCTGATCCTGCTGACCAGCAGCATCGTCACCTTCTCCTACGCGACCGAATATTTCATGGCCTGGTACAGCGCCGACACCTACGAGCGCAGCGCGTATTGGATGCGGGCCTTCGGGCATTATTGGAAGCCATTCTGGATGACCATCGCCTTCAACTGCGCGCTGCCGCTGCTGTTCTTTTGGCGCGGCATCCGCCGCAGCCTGGCGGGGATGTTCATCATCTCGATCTTCATTCACATCGGCATGTGGCTGGAGCGCTTTGTCCTCATCGTCACCACCCTCGCCTATAGCTTCGATCCCGCGTCGTGGGGTATTTTCCACGTGCAATGGATCGAGGTCGGGATCACCGCCGGAAGTTTCGGCTGGTTCATGCTGCAATTTCTGACCTTTCTCAAAGTAGCCCCGGCGCTGCCGCTGGCCGAAGTGCGCCGGGACATTCTGGAGGCGCGGCGCAGCCGCAAGGCGCTGGCCGCCCGTGGGCTGCTGCCGCCATCCCCAGGGCCGCCGCCTGGGCCGAGCGGGGGTACGCCGGTGGCGGCATCCGGGCCGTAGCGGCCCGGGCTGCGTCTTCCCCGCCCAGCGGCAAGCGGTATGGATGGGCGCGCCCGCCATGGTCGGAGGGCCGTTCCAGTTGAGCCGGATCCCTGCGCGGGGCAAACCGTCGCCGCATCGTCGCAGCCGAGCGCGCCAGCACGCCGGCGCTCGCTGGACCTCCCTAGCGGCCACAAGGCGCCCGCGCGCCCCCGAATGTCGCGAGAGCCGGAGCCACGGGCGCCCGGTGTTCACAACACGGCGCGGCGGCGAGCACCGTGCCAAGCACGCCGGCAACCCTGGCCAGAGCGCCTGCATTCCTAAACGAGGGCGCCGCCAGCGCCGCAACGACCCGCCGTCTAACGGCGCCTCATGGCCTTCCGCTTTATCGACACTACCCCGGGTAGCACCGCGCGGCGTTTCGTGATCTCCGGCGCCTGGTGGTTCGTGGCCGGCGGGGTGGTCGGCCTGACGGCGGCCACCGAATTGGTCGCGCCCGACCTGATCGGCGCCCGCGTGCTCATTTTTCCGCGCATTCGCCCGGTGCATGTCAACACCATCGTCTTTTTCTTTTTGTCCATGATGCTGATCGGCGCCATGCTGTACGCCGTCTGCCGGCTGGCGCGGCGCCCGCTCTACAGCGAAAAGATGGGCAACGTGGCCATGTGGATATGGAATTTTTCCGTACTGGCCGGCCTTCTCACCATCCCCGCCGGCTTCACCACCAGCCACGAGTACGGCGAATATGTCTTTCCCATCAGCGTGGCCATCATCGTCGCCATCTTCATGCTGACCATCAACGTCTTCCAGACGCTGGCGCGGCGGGCGGAGCAGTTGCTGTACGTCACCAACTGGTACGCCGTGGGAGCGTTCACCGCCACGCTCATCGTCTTTTTCTTCGGCAAGGTGATGTGGCATCCCAAGACCAGCGCGATGGTGGGCATCAATGACGCCGAGTGGGCCTGGTTCTATGGCCACAACGTGTTCGGCACCTGGATCACGCCGCTAGCCCTGGGTCTGGCGTATTTCTGGGTGCCGCGGGAGGCGGACAACCCGCTCTACAGCCATGCCATCAGCCTGCTGGGATTCTGGCCCTATTTCGCCTTTTACCTCCAAGTCGGCACGCACCACCTGATCGAGGCGCCGGCGCAGCCCTGGCTGAAATTGATCGCCGAGGTCAACAGCGTCGGCTTGCTGATTCCGGTCTACGCCTTCTTGACCAATCAATGGATGACGCTGCGCGGACGCTGGTGGAAGATTCCGGACTCCGTGGTGCTGAAGTTCATCTTCGCCGGCACGATCATGTATTTCTTCACCTCCTCGGAAGGCACCATCGAGGCGCTGCCCAGCTTTGAACGCATCGCCCATTTCACCAACGTTACCGTGGGACACGCCCATCTCGGCCTGCTGGGTTTCGCCGGCTTTATCGCCTGTGGCGCCGGTTATGGCGTGCTGCGGGAAATGTACGGCGAAATTTGGAGTGAGCGCCTGGCGCAACTTCAGTACTGGCTGATGCTGATCGGCATTATCGGTTTCACCTTCGTACTCACCTCGGTTGGCTTGCTGCAAGGTCTGGCGTGGCGCAACGGCGAGACGGTCTACCGCGTCCTGCCGGAGATTTTCAGCTATTACGTGGAACGCGGCGTGTTTGGCTGCTTTATCCTGACCGGCGCGGGGATCCAGGTCTACAACTTCTTGAAGACCGTCTACGCCCGCCGCCGCCGGTCGGAGGAGGAATTCTTCGGCCTGGAGCGGGCGGCGGCGGCGCCGGCGGCCCTAACCGGAATGGCCGGGGATTGAAGGAAGCGTTCCGATGGGCATGACTCCGCGCAGCGTCGCCTTGGGCATCGCCTTGATCGCTACCTTTGCCGCCTGGGCGGTGTTGTTCCTTCCCGGCCTGAGCGCGCCCAATTCACCCTCCAATATCGTCCGCCCGTATACGCCGCTGGAGCGGGAAGGCCGCGTGCTGTACATCAAAAGCGGCTGTATCGGCTGCCACACGCAATATGTGCGGCCCACCGACTGGGACTATAGCGACCTGCGCGTCTCCCAGCGCGGAGACTACATCTATGACCGGCCGCATCTGCTGGGCTCCGAACGTACCGGCCCGGATCTTTCCCAGGAGGGCGGCCAGCACAGCGACGACTGGAACCTGGCGCATTTCGAGGATCCCCGGTTCGTGCGCCCGGCCTCCATCATGCCGCGCTTTTCGTTTTTCACCCGCCAGCAAATGCAGGCCATCATCGCCTACGTGCAATGCCTCGGCTTCAAGATGGCCGATGAGCGCATGGCGCGGCAAATCCATTGGCATCGGCGCCTGCTAGCGGCGTACCGCCATGGCGAGGACTACAATGCCACCTATTTGGCCAAGCTCGTGCCGCGGCAATGGATGACCATGCCCAATCCCTATGCCGCCACCCAGGGCAGCGTGCAACGAGGCAAATTCGTCTACCAGCAAATGTGCATCTTCTGCCACGGTCCGGTGGGGGACGGCAACGGGCCGGCGGCGCGCTATCTGAACCCCAAGCCGATGAACTTCACGTTGCTGAAGCGCCACCGCTGGTCGGGGGGCATGATCTATTACCAGGTGATGAATGGCATCACCGGCAGCGCGATGCCGTACTTCAAGGAAGACTTGGAGTCGGCCAAGATATGGGACGTCGCCAACTACGTCGCGGTCAACTTTATCGGCCGCAACGTGGATTCCGGCAACGACCTGAACGGCATTCCGGCATCGCGCGAGGGAGCAATTCCGGGGACCAAGCCGCTGGTTCCCGGCGCCGGCACCAAGGCGCCGGTTCCCGGTCCCGCGCGCAAGGTCTATCCCCAACGTCCGAGCAGCTCGCCCCAACCGGCCAGCACGCCGGCCGCGCCCGGCGGCCGGAGCCAGCGCCACTAGGAGAGCCGCCGATGTCACCACGGGTTTGGCTGATTCTTTTGATCCTCTCCATTGCGGTCAGCGGTGAAGCCATGCTCTGGGCCATTTCGCACGGCCAGTTTCGCGACGTGGAGCGGGGCAACCGGTTGCCGCTGCGCGCGGCCGAGTCCCCGCTCAATGCCAGCCGGCGCCGGCCGGTCGCCCTGGGGTTTTACATTGGCGGACTGGTCATCGCCGGCGCCATTCTCGCGGCTCTGATCGCCCAATTGCTGGTGGATGCCCTGTGGCTGCGGCCATAGCCCCCGGCACGGCCCGCGGCGCCGCGGCCAGAGTACGCAACCTGGCGCAGACCTGCGGCATCCGCTGCCCAGGAGGGCCTACGCCATGGGCATGTTTGACTGGCTGACGAATGTACACCGCATGGCCGAGGTCCTGCTGCTCGGCTTTGCGCTGGTGGTCTTCGTCTGCATGGCGTATTTGGCTGGCCGCTCCCGGCACCGGTACTACGACGCCGACCACCCCTGGGGCCCGATCGAGAATTATGCCGGCTGGCTGCGCGAGGGTCACGGACCCATTCCGTTATTTCTTTGGTTTTGGACGATCGCCGTTTTGGCCTGGATGTTCACGATTACCGGTGTCGTCATGTGGCACGGCTATTACTACTGACCCATGGAGCCGCCCAAATTGATTTCGCGCTCGGGGTCCCAAGCGTCCCCGCCGCGCGCGGATAGCCGCAGCTGGGATCAGCGCCTGCGCGATGGTCACGTCGTGGGCCTGTATGTCGGCGTCTTGTGCGCTGAAATCATCGTCTGGTCCCTGCTGGCGTGGGCGGTGATCGGAAATCGCACGATCACGAAATTCAGGTATTACCTGCCCGCCACCACGCCCGCCGCCTACCCCTACAACAGCGTCACCCACTATCACGGCCAGCAGCGCCAATAACCGAGGGACCCCTATGCCGCCGGAACCAACATCAGAACATGCTTCGCCGCAGTTCACCGCCTCGCGGCAAAGCCTGCTGGAGCTGTTTCGCGAACTCGCGCAGCATGGCATGACGTATGCCCGCGATCTCGTCAAACTGGCGGCGGCGGAAGCCGCCGAGAAGGGCCGGTACCTGCGCGTTTTGGTGGTCTCATTGGTGATGGCCGCGGCATTTGCGGCATTGGGATTCTTCTTTTTGACCGTCGCCCTGGTCAGCGCGATCGCATACGGGCTCAATAGCTGGGGCTGGGCGTCACTGATTGTCGGCATCGCCTATTCCATCGTGGCGCTGCTGGTAGCCCTGCCGGGCATGAATTCGCTGCGCAAGGGAGCGATGGGCTTCCAGCGCACGACGCAACGGCTGAAGGAAGACGCCAAATGGGCGAAGGACAAGCTGGCCGCCTGAACCAAGAATGGGCCGCAGCCAAGTGGAAGCATGGCCGCGGGCTGCCGCCGGCCGCATTGGTTTGGGATAATGGCCCATGTCCGCCGCTGGCTCTTTAGCCGCGAACTTTCCCGCGCCCTACGCCTTTCTGGGAAGCAAGACGCGGGGCCGCCGCTATCCGGAAGCGCCCCACCCTTACCGCAGCGAGTTCCAGCGGGATCGGGACCGCATCATCCACTCCCGTGCCTTCCGGCGCCTGGAAAACAAAATGCAGGTTTTTCCCGGGCGTTACTCCGATCATTTCCGCAACCGCCTAACCCACACCCTGGAGGTGGCGCAAATCTCGCGAACCGTCGCCACGGCATTGGGACTGAACGCGGAGCTGGCGGAGACGCTGGCTTTGGCGCATGACCTCGGCCATCCCCCGTTCGGCCATGCCGGCGAGGCGGCGCTGAACCGGGCAATGGCGGGCCATGGCGGCTTCGACCACAATCTCCATGCCCTGCGCGTGGTGGAACATTTGGAACGAAGGTATGCGGAATTTCCCGGCCTGAATCTGACGTTTGAGGTGCGGGAAGGACTGATCAAGCACTCTCGCGATTACGCGCCCGGTGAGATCGCCGCCGAGGAATACGAGTTGGCGCTGCGGCCGCCGCTGGAGGCGCAACTGATTGATTGGACCGACGAGATTAGCTATAACGCCGCGGATCTCGATGACGCGTTCGAGGCGCGCCTGCTCAGCCTGGAGCAAATCCGCGGTGCGGTCCCGGTGTTCGCGCGGCTGTTGGCGGAGGCCGAGGCGCGCTACCCGCAGGCGCCGGAGAAACTGCGCTTCAACGAGGCGCTACGCCGCATGATTGACTATTTCGCCACGGATCTAATTCAGGAAACCGCCCGCCGCGCGCGGGGCTTTACCAGCCCTGAGGAGGTGCGGCGGAACCCCCAGCGGCTGGCGGCTCTGTCGCCCGCCGTGGCGGCGGAGCGATTGGAGCTGAAGGAGTTCCTGCATCGCGCCCTCTACAATCATCCGCGCCTGCGGGCGGAAAAGCGGCGCGGCGAAGCGCTCGTGGCGGAACTGTTCGATTTCTATCTGCAACATCCCGAGCAGATGCCGGCAGCCTACCAAGCGGCGCCCGGCACGGCGCTCGAACGGCAAGCCTGCGACTATTTGGCCGGGATGACCGACCGGTTTATCGCCGCGCAGCACCGCAAGCATTTGGCCCACCGCGGCCGGAATTAGCGCCGGCCCTCAGGCGCGGACCGGCATGGTGACCGGCGTCGCCAGGCGCTGTTGCAGCCAGGAGTGCAGAGCCCCGGTGATCGCGGCGGGATCCTGGCCATGAAACCGATGCACGGGCCCAATCGTTAGGCGTGCTTCCCCGCGCCGCGGCCATTTGGCGCCGATGGGCAGGATCTCGAATAGGCCCTCAATGGCGATCGGCACCACCGGCAGGCCGAGTTCATGAACGAACATGCCAATGCCTGGGCGGAAGGGATGCAAGCGGCCATCGGGCGTCTCCTGCCCCTCGGGGAAGATGAGGGGGCAAAAGCCCTTGTCGGCCAACTCGCCGGTATAGCGCAGGGCGTTGCGGATGCCGCCCTCGGGCGCGAGCAAGTACCCATTGAAAAACGCTTGGGTTAGCACGTAGCGCCAGTAGGCGGCGCGCCGACGGTCTTGGCTGTGACCGGCCGGGCGGAGGAATTCCAGGAAGTCGCGGGCGCCCATCGCCGGCGCCAGCCAGGGGCGCCAGTGCGAGGGCAGCGCGCGCAAAATGCTGGGCACATCGAAACGGCTCTGATGGTTGGCGATGAACAACACGGGCCGGCGCAGGCCGCGAAGATGCTCCCGCCCCGCGATGTGCAGGCGGACATGGCTGCGCAGCACGGGGAAGACGATCACGTTGTAGCCCAGGCCGCGCAGGCCGCGCGTGGGCGCGGCGGTGGGCCAGCGGGGATAACGAAATGGCTCCGCGGCGGCGAGCGATCGCGCGTCGGCGCCGTGCAGGGTGATGCTGGCGGCGGCGGCGGGAAGGGACAGCAAGGACGCGATGTCGCCCACGGTGCGCGCCTCGGTCAACGCGTCCTCATCCTGCGGAATTCCCGCCCGCGTCTCGAGCCAGGTCATCAACTCGACGCGGTCCAGCGATCCCAGTCCCAATTCGTCCAGACTGCGTTCCGGGGTCAGGGCGCTGGCGGGAACGCGCAATTTCTCGGCCAGGAACTCGCGCCAGTCACGCCGCTCGCCGGCCGCGGCGGTCGTCAGCGGGCGGCGATTGACCCAATCGCGGATGGCCACGCGCTGTAGCTTATGAGTCGAGGCCGTACGCGGCAGTTCGCGCTCCGGCCAGACCGAAAAGCCGCGCACCCGCTGGTGCGGTTCCAACTGGAGATTGGCGGCGCGCACCGCGTTCTCCAGCTCCGCCCGCAGTTCGTCCGTCAGCTCCACGGCGCCGGAGGCCGGCACCAAGACGGCATGCACCCGGGGCTGGTGGTCCACTTCCTCGGCGACGACTGCGCTGTCGCGAACGCCGGTCTGCTGATTGAGGGCGGCCTCGACGTCCTGAGGGTAGACGTTCAGCCCTTCGGCGGTAACGATGACCTCCTTCTTGCGGCCCAGGAAGATCAGGTTGCCTTCCTCGTCCAGCCGGCCCAGATCGCCGGTGTGCAGCCAGCCATCGTGAAATACCGCGTCCGTGGCCTCGGGATTGCGAAAATAGCCGGGCGTTACCATGGGTCCGCGCACCAGGATTTCGCCATCCGGGGCAATCTTGATCTCCGCCTCGGCCAAGCGGCGGCCCACCGCGCCGCGGCGGACCTTGAAGGGATGGGTGGCGGTGATCGCCGGGGCGGTTTCGGTCAGTCCGTAGCCTTGAATCACCGAATACCCGAAGGCGCCCCATAGGTCTTCCAGTTCCGGGGCCAGCGAAGCGCCGCCGACCACAAACGCCCACATGCGCAGGCCGAAATGGCGGCGCAAACGGCGCCAATGCCAGAAGCGCCAGCCGAACCAATGTTGCCGCGTTTGCGCCACGACCTCCGCCGGCGAGGGCGTGCCGTCCGCAACACCCACCTGAAGCAGGGCCCAATCAGCGAGCAACTGCAACTGCTGCGGAACGCAGATCAATAGGGAGGCGCGATGCCGCCGCAACGCGCTGGTCAATGCTTCCGGCGTCTGCGAATCCACGAACACCACCCTCGCCTCGACCAAGGTGGGCACCAGCAGTCCGATTACCTGGCCAAAAAGGTGGCTGAGCGGGATGACATGCACGAAGCCAACGCGCAGCAGAGGCTTGATCCAGCGACGCACTTTACGCGCCTCGCTTTCGACCGAGCGCAAATTGGCCAGCACATTGCCGTGGGTGATCATCACCCCCTTGGGCTCGGCGGTGGTGCCGGAGGTGTAGACGATCTCCAACAGGGTATCTGGCGGCAGCGGCTCCACGGGCCGGCCGGCGGCTCCTGGGCGCGGCGTTAATCCGGCGATGGTCTCGAACGCCAAGGCATCGAGACCGCGAATCTGAGCGGTAAGTTCCGCGCAACGGGCCGCCGGTGCGATCACTACGCGGGCGCCGGTATGCGCTTGCGCGCGGGTGGCGTATTCAGCGGAGAAGGCCGCGTCCACCGGCACCAAGACGATGCCGGCCATGGCGCAGGCGTAGAAGACCGCAGCCCAGGCGGCACAGGACTTGCCCCAGACGAGGACACAGTCGCCCCGTTGCAGGCCGCGTCGCGCCAATTCATCCATGACGGCAAACGCGCGGCGCAGCAGCGACTGATAGGAGTGGCGGCGAACGCGGTACAACTCCTGCTCAATCAGCAATGGGCGTCCGCCTAGGGTTTCCAAACCGGCGACGTAGGTCGAAAGTGAATCCAGCGCCATCGGCGAAGTCCCCCAGCCCCCCTAGGATAAGCCACCGGCCCCCGCGTGGCGGGCCGCGGCGGAACAATTGCCCGCGGCGAGGGTTGGTGCGGCGCGCCACCAGGACAGGTGCGGACGCTTTTAGAGGGGGATTTTTGGCCGTTCGCCCGCGGAAACAGCCTCTTCCCTGCCCGAGGCGGTGACAATCCCCGGCGGAGACGGGCAAAATAGACGGGAATATGCCGCGCGCGCGACGCAAACCGCTGAGCCGGCGCTTCCGCGAATGGCGCGGTGTCGCCCATGCGATGTTGCACACGGACCATCCGGTGCAGGTGCACATCGTACCCATGCGACGCTGCAATCTGGCCTGCGCCTATTGCAACGAGTTCGACGACGTCTCCGCCCCGGTGCCGCTGGCGGAGATGGAGCGGCGCATTGATCATTTGACCGGGCTGGGAACCTCGCTGATCACGATTAGCGGCGGCGAACCGCTGCTGCATCCAGACCTGGACGCGATTATTGCCCGCATTCGCCGCGGCGGGGCGCTGGCCGGGTTGATCACCAACGGCTACTTGCTGGTGCGCGACCGCATTGAGCGGCTCAACCGCGCGGGCTTGGACTATCTGCAAATCTCGATTGACAATATCCAGCCCGACGAGATTTCGAAGAAAAGCCTGAAGGTGCTGGATAAGAAACTCCAACTGCTGGCTGAATACGCCCGCTTCGACGTCAATATCAATTCCGTCTTGGGGGCCGGCGTGCGGCGCCCCGAAGATGCCCTGGTCATCGCACGGCGTGCCGTCGAACTGGGCTTTATCGCCACGGTGGGCATCATCCACGACGGCCATGGCCAGTTGCGGCCGCTGAACGCCGGCGAACAAGCCATCTACGACCAGGTCAAGCGTCTAGGCAAACGCCATTACGCGCGTTTCCACCAATTCCAAGACGACATCGCGCGCGCCGAACCGCACGATTGGAAGTGCCGCGCGGGAGCACGGTATTTATACGTCTGCGAAGACGGCCTGGTGCATTATTGTTCGCAGCAACGGGGCTATCCGGGCATTCCCGTGACCCAATACGGACGCGACGATCTGCGGCGGGAGTACCGCACCGCCAAGCCCTGCGCTCCGTATTGCACGGTAGCCTGCGCGCATTACACCTCGGTGCTGGATCAATGGCGGGATCCGCAGCACGCGCCCGCGGCCGCAAGCATGGCGGCGGAAGCGCCGGCGGCGGCGGAGTTGGTGCAAATCGGCAGCGCGAGCGAACGCGAATAGGCTCCCGAACTAGGGTAAGGTTCTGGGGTTAGCCGCCCGGCGGCGTTCATGCCTGCAAGCCGAGCAGGCGGCGCAACAAGACCATTTGTCCGAGATGGTAAGCCGTGTGGTCCAAGCAGGCCAGCGCCTGTCGCAGCACGGTGCGCGGGGGCGCGTTGGGAGGATCACTGGGGGAACGCGCGGCCAGGGGAGCAAATAAATCCGTGGCCGGGTCCCGGATCAGCGCAGCGAACTCATCGAGAAGCCGGCGGCAGGCAGCGCAGCTCACCTGCCAGGCGGTCTCGGTGGGGGGCGCCGATTCCGCCGGCCAATACCCATCGGGAAAGGGCGGCTCCAAGTAGTCCGGCCGGCGGCAGTAGTCGAGGAAGTCCTGAAGGCAGAGGCGCTGGTGTTCCAATAACCGCCAGAGGGTAAAGGGCTGGCCCGGCGGCCGCACGCCGCGCAGCGCGGCGGGCACGTCCGCCAAGGCGGCATCCAGGCCGATATGCACCTGACGGTCTTCCCAAGATGCGAGCAGTTGGCGTTTGAGCGCCGTTTGCATGCCAGGCGCGGGAGACGGGGGTGGCGGGGAGGGAGGCATAGCCTAGTATCACCAATCGTTTGGCGCGGGCCCCAGCGCGGCTGCCCACCCCAACGCGCGCCGCTGCGCGTTGGGGACCCCCGCTTTGGGGGCCGCGCCGGGTCGCTTGCCGGGGGCGGGCCGCCGCGATTGCCAGCGCGCCTGCGGCGCGGGGGAATTTCGCGGCCTTTCCGCGCCCGCTTTGCTCCCCGAGCAAAAGGCACGGCCCCCGCGAGCGGAAACCGAATAGCTATACTGGGGCGCAATGAACCGGCGGGAACTCTTGATCGGGGCTCTGGCAATACCGGCGGCAGTGCTCCGCCCCCAGGAGCATGGGGCGGCCCACGCTTGGGATGAGCCGTCCGGGGTGATTCGCGCCAGCGAGATCGCGCCCTGGAAGGTGAACCAGGCGGGATATCTGCCCGGCGCGGCGAAGCGGGCCATGCTGACGCTGCGGCCTCCGGCCGCGGCGTTCGAGCTGACAACCGCGGATAGCGACACTCCGGTTTACCGCGGCCGCCTGGCGCCGCCGCGGCGGGACGAAGACTCCGGCGATTGGGTGCAGGAAGCTGACTTCAGCGCGTTCCAGCGCGGCGGCCGCTTCCGCCTGCGCGCCGACGGCGCCGCGGCGAGTTTCCCCTTCGCAATTGGAGCCGGCGTTTACGAGCCGGTGTTTCGGCTGGCGGCACGGTTTTTTTACGGCCAGCGCTGCGGTACGGCGGTGGAAATGGGCGGACGCTTCGCCGCCTATCATCATCCTCCGTGCCACCTGCGGGCGGCGTACGATTCCAGCTCCGGGCGGCGCGGGACCAACCAGGACCGGGGCGGCTGGCACGACGCCGGGGATTATGGGCGCTACGTCGTCAACGGCGGCATCACGACCGCGACGCTGATGTGGGCGGCGGAAATGTTCCCGGCGGCGCGGCGCGCGCGATTGGACATTCCGGAAAGCGGTGCGGGCGCGCCGGATTTGCTGCATGAAGCCCGTTGGAATTTGCAGTGGATGCTCAGCCTGCAGGACCGGGACGGGGGCGTATGGCAGAAGCAAACCAGCCGGGTATTCGCTCCCTTCGTCATGCCGCAGGACGACCGCATGATCAGCTACGTGATCGGGACCGGAGAAGCTCCGTTCAAGAGCACGGGCGCGACCGCCGACCTGGCAGCGGCGGCGGCGATCGCGGCCCGGCTGTGGCGGCCGTTTGACCCGGCATTCGCGCGGCGGTGCGAAACCGCCGCGCTGGAAGCTTGGCGTTGGCTGCGCCGCTTCCCCGACGTTACGTTTCGCAATCCTCCCGGCATTCATACCGGCGAATACGGCGACCCGCATCTCGGCGATGAACGGCTGTGGGCGGCGGCGGAGATTTGGCGCGCAACCGGCAATGAGGAATGCCATGCCTATTTCCGGGAGCACTATGCCCCGTATGCCGCTCAACTGCCCCGCTTTTCACCACCGAGCTGGGGCGAGGTGGCGGCGTTGGGACTGTGGAGTTACGCGCTGGCGGGCAAAAGCCAAGGACCGCGGCCCGACACCGCCATCGCCGCCGCCATCGAGGACGCGACGGCGGCCGCCGCGGACGCCCTCGTGGAGAGGACGGCGGGCAACGGCTACCGCATTCCCCTCCGCGCCCGGGATTACGTTTGGGGATCCAATGGCATTGCCGCCAACGCGGCCATGCAGTTGCTGATCGCCCACCGTTTGCGCCGGCATCCGGCCTATACCGAGACGGCGCTGGAGACGCTGCATTACCTGCTGGGCCGCAATACCTTTTCCCTGTGTTATCTGACCGGGGCGGGCAGCCGGGCGGTACAGCGGCCGCATCACCGGCCCAGCGTAGCCGACGGACTGGCGGCGCCCTGGCCGGGCATGCTGGCCGGGGGGCCCAACCGCTGGCGGCAGGACGCCGCGATGCAAACCTTCCTGCCCGCCAATTTGCCCCCGGCGCGCAATTACATTGACAACCACGCGGCGTATTCCTGCAATGAAGTGGCGATCAATTGGAATGCGCCGCTGGTGTTCCTGCTCGCCGCCAATCTGCGCGAGTCGTAGGGAGCACTCCTAGGAGCAACCGGCGGCAGGGCGGCCCAGCCGATTTCGCGGTCCCGAACCGGCGCGTGCAGCCGCGCTGGGGGCGGGCGGCATCGGATGCGATATGCTCGCGCCGCTGTGGACCAGCCTGCTCTCGCTGTGGTTTATCCTCTGGGGACTAAACCTGATTTCGCGGCCCTGGGTCAACGTGCTCTTGTATGGCGGACTGGCGGCGCTATTGATCTCGGTCGTAACCAGCTTGGAAGAGGGTGACGCGCCGGCGCCGGCGGAACCCCAGCCGGAGCCAAACGCAGCGGCTAGAACTTTGTCACTTCGGTGAAGTGAAAATCCCGGACCTTGATCGGCGGAACCACCATATCGAAGCTTTCTTCTCCGCTGGCGCGGACGGCAGGCCCAAGCAGCTCAACGTTTTGCAGCATTTCTATTACGCTTTGGTTGAAGCGGAAGTTGCGGATCCCGCCGGCAATACGCCCATTCTCGATGCGGAAGGTGCCATCGCGAGTCATACCGGTCAAGATCTTGCGATAGGGGTCCACCTCGCGGATGTACCAAAGCCGGGTGACGAGGATGCCCTTCGGCGTGGAGGCGATCATTTCCTGAGTGCTGACGTCGCCGCCGGCAACGACGATATTCAGCGGGGCTTCCCCGTATTCGTTGGGCAAAGGGAAACCATGGCCGGTGGGACGGGCGCCGGCGACGGGCTGCTCGCGCTGCATCCGCGCGGCGGTGGGACGAGCGTAGACCAGGTTCTTCACGACGCCGTCTTCCACCAGCGGTACGCGGAGGCGAGGCATGCCCTCGCCGTCAAACGGCGCACCGGACTGAAGCGGGTGGCAGACATCGTCGGTGACTTGGATATTTTTCCCGAAGAGCTGCTGACCCAAGCGGCCGGTAAGGCAACTGCGCTGGTCCAAGACCGAAAGGCCGCCGAAATCCCAGAACAAGAAGCCCAGCAGGTCGAGCACCGCGGCAGGCTCCAGAATCACGGTGTATTTGCCCGGGGCCCATTCCACGGGATTGGCGCTGGCTTGCGCCTTTTCACAAGCGGCGCGGGCGCCGGCGGCGGGATCCAAGGCTGCGATGTCCGGGGAGTTCCCTTTGGCCCAGCCGGAACTGTTGGCGGCGAGCATGGTGACGGAATACTCGGCGCTGGTTTCTTGATGAAACGCCTCCAGTCCCCGGGAGTTGGCCATGGCAAAAGCGGTTTGGCTATTGGCCATGACGCCGGCGGTAGTCATGCCCGCGGCGTCGGCGACGGCGACCATTTGGCGGACGAAATCCGCGCGGTCGGCGGGACTGAGGGCGGCCGTGGCGGCAATGGAACGCGCGACTGACGGATAACTCTGCGGCTCGGGCAGTGGAAGCAGGTCGGAATCCGGGGCCTGAAGCCGCGCCAGCTCCAAGGCGCGGTCCGCGGCGGCGGAGATGCCCTCGGCGTCCAAGCGATTGGTGGTGGCGCGGGCGGTCCGGCCTTGCCAGATGGCGCGCACGGATAATACCGTCTGCTCCTCGGCAACGTTTTGATGGATCGCATTGTTGGCGAAACGCGTCAGCGCGGAAATGACGGCATGCAACGTGACTTCGGTGGCATCGGCACGGCTGGCCGCGAGCGCCTGGGCAAGGATCTCCCTGGCGCGAGCGCGATCCAAGGCCAACTGCGGAGCGGCGAGGTGTTCAGCGGGCATAGCGCATTCTCCGGTTAGCCGCCCGCGGCGTAGGCGCCGCCGATCTTCACGTTGCGGAAGCGGGCGGGGGCGGCGCCGTGGCCGGTGCCCATGGTTTGCTGCGGCTGGCCCTTGCCGCAGTTCGGCGTGCCCCACAGCGTCCAGTGGTCGCGGGAACAAATGGCGTCCATGGAATTCCAGAACTCCGTGGTGATGCCGGAATAGCTGGGGTTTTTGAGCAGACGGACTCGCTTGCCGCCGCGAATCTCCCACCCCGCTTCGCAGCCGAACTGGAAGTGGTAGCGCTTGTCGTCAATGGACCAACTGCGATTGGTCTCCATATAGACGCCATCGGCGGTATCCGCGATCAGATCCTCAACACTGAGTGGGGACTCGCCGGGCAGGATGCTGATGTTGGTCATGCGAATCAGCGGTATGCGGTTCCAACTTTCGGCGCGCATGCAGCCGTTGGAGTGCGATTGGCCTATGGCGTGAGCCGTCTCCCGGCTGCTGATGTAGCCGACGAACCGGCCTTCACGGATGATATCGGTACGTTGGGCCGGGACGCCCTCATCGTCGAAGGCGAAGGTGCCCAATCCGGGACCGTGATCCAGCGTGGCGTCGGCGACAACGTTCACCAAATTTGAGCCGTACCGCAAGGACCCCAACTGATCCAGGGTCAAAAAGCTCATGCCGGCGAAATTAGCTTCCGCTCCGAGCACGCGATCCAGTTCGATGGGATGACCGATGGACTCGTGGATTTGCAGCCCCAACTGGGAACTATCCAGGATGACCGTGCCGGTCAGCTGGGGACACTGCGGCGCCTGGTGCAACGCCACGGCTTCCTCGCCGACGCGGCGAGCGTTGTCCAGCAGGCGAAGGCTGTCAATCAGCTCGTAGCCGCGAAGCTGGAACTGCCCGCCGAAGGAATTGGGGTAGGAACGGCGCTGAATTTCGCTTTCGCCAAAGGAAGTGGCGGCGTAGCCGGCGCCGCTCAATACCCGCGTCTGGTCAATTTCCGAGCCGATGGAGGAGACAAACAGCTGGCGGATGCGGCGAAAATCCATCTCCGCTTCCGCCAAGGTGACGCCGGAAACGGAGCGTAGTTCCCGATCCACGGCCAGCAGCAACTCCAAATTGCGGTCCACCGGAATGGCGAACGGATCCTGCTCACACGGGGAATGCCAAACCGCCTGGTAGGCGTCCACGGGAGCCAGGCGCAGCGGCTGGCGCCGCACCTGGGCGGAGGCGCGAGCTAT
>JAKAUF010000115.1 GCA_021827785.1 Acidobacteriota bacterium
TGCCTTCCGCCACGATGGAAGCGCAGGAATTAAAGTTGATGTCCAGGTCGCTGGTCTTCCCTGCCGCCACCACGAACTGGCCGCCGGCGATCTGCCCAGAGGGAATCTTCAGCCCCGTCTGCGCCTCGCTCGACAAATCCAAATTGACGGTCGTGCCGCCCGCCAGCACCACGCAGTTCGCCGAGGTCTGGCCGCCGGAGGTGGAAACCGTGGAGCAGGCGTTCGACGGCGTAATGGACGACGTCGCGCTCGGCGCCAAGTACAGGCGAATCTGCTGGTAGGTGCCCGGCGCCAATTCCTGGTTGTCCCCCAGTTGCGCCAGCATGCAGGATTGGCTGGCCGCGCCCAGCAGATTGATCTGCTGCGGGGCGTTTTTCAGGTTCGGTGTCAAATCCACCCAGCCGCTGCCGCCCGCCTGCGCCGTCGCGCTGGTGCTCGCCTGCACATCAGTAACCGTCACATAGACGGCGGAGAAAGGTCCGTTAGTGGCCGTCGCGCACGGTGCCGGGTCACTCATGGACGTGTTGACGGTCCCATAGGTAGGCGTCGTGGTCGTCACGGAATTGTTGCCGCCGCAAGCGGCGAGACCGAGCGCCAGACCCAGAGCCGAAATCGTGCCAAACACTACCGAAAGCCGGAACTGCCGAGAAGTGTCCATGCCCATTCCTCAGCATTTCGCCTGCCATTTCGCTCGATGCGGATCTCCAGCATTCCCGTGTCTCGCCTACCGCTGGAAGGAAAAATCGTTCACCCCTGTTCCCACGACCGGGCACTTTTTACTCGCCTGGTGCGGTCACCTCCCGATCGGCCGTCTCCAGCAACGCCCAGCCGGCAAACCACCCAGTAGGGGAAATCCCCCAGCGCCCACTAGCCCATCGCCTGGATCCGCCTGGTCCACGCCAACGCGCGTTTCCGGCGGCCGCCTGCCGCCCTGGGCCGCCGGCGCCCCGAACTCCGCGGCGTTTTACCGGCGCTTACCGGCGTTTCCACAGCCCTAGTTACTACTTCGCTATTAGAGGATTCACTGTATTTTCGGACTCGATTTCCCCGCCGGGAGCATAATAGGCCCACCTGGCCGCGATCGAAGCTAGCGCCGCGGCCAACGGAGGGGACCGATGGCCAAGCAGAATTCGCCCTCGGCCAGTACGGCAGCTCGCAAACGGGAGCGGCACGTCAGGTGCTTGCGCGCCGGTCAGCGCCACGCCCTCGGCGTCGGCGCGCTGGCGGCGGCTCTTTGGATTCCCATGCCGCTGCGGCAACGTGCCGAACCGGGCCGCCGGCACGTCCCGGCCCACGGCTTATTCCTACTCGCCGCCACGCACGGCCGGGGCGTCCACCAGACCGCGCCCGCCGCGCTCTACACCGTGGGCCCGCGCCACGATCTGGTCTGGTTTCGTTCCCTCGGCAGCGGGAGCGGCGGCCTGAACACGGTGCTCGCGGATACGCACGGGCATCTATTCCTTGCCATCCCGCGTGCCCACCCCACCTCCGTGGTCATCGTCCATGAGCGCCATCCCGGCCAGCGCGATGTCGCCTCCCTGAATCCCGGCCGCGATCAAATTGCCCCGGCGGGGGTCGTTGCCGCCGTCACCGCCGCCGGCCGCTGCTATGCTCTCTTTCCGCTGGTGGGCCCGCGCGCTGCCGCTGCCGGGCCCGGCGGCGCCGCCCTGCTCGCCGTGGCGGCCAACCCGTCGGCCGGCGCCGGCCGCATCGGCCGTAACCTGTGGGCCTTGTACCGGGACGTGCGCGATTCCGGCAGTTTTCCCCTGTCGCCGCCGCCGCTGCGCACCGTGGTTCGAAACGGACAGGCCGTCCTCCGCATCGCCCGCCACCGCATTCGCATCGCCGCCGCACCGCCCTCCGCGCCCGCGGGCGCCACGCTGACCCTAGCTGCCATCAACCATCGCTTCTCGGTCTTCACGTTTACGCGCCGCCGGGGCCGCAAGCGCCTCTGGGTCCACGACCGCCTCGCCGGCCTATGGTGGTCCCTCCGCGCCGTTCCCGGCACGCGGGGGATAAGGCTTTTCGGCCCTTGGGCCGCTTTCAACACCAGCCGCCTGCTGCTCTTCAATCTGGTGGATCGCCGCCGCATCGCCATCCCAACGCACGGCGCGCCGGGCGAAATCCTGGCGGTGCGGGCCGACAGTAATGTGCTGTATCGCATCGCCAACCGTATTTACCAGGTGCAGGTCATCGGCGGCCAGCTGGGCGTGCCCGTCTTGGTGACGCAGGGCGCGCCGGTATGGCATGTCCACTGGGCCTTCTGGTCCCGTGCGCCGCGCTAACCACGGAAGGCCCTAGCCGCAGCAGCCTTAGCCGCGGCAGAATTGGGCCAAGCGACGGCGGCGGCAGGGCCGCCGCGTTGCACCCAATGGGCCGCAATCCGCCTTCACCTTAGGCTCTGCCGCCATTGCGCCCGCCTCGCCCGGCAGATTCGCCAAATCGGCCGCAAATGCGCGCGGCTTCACAGCATGTAGCCGACGTCCGAGGCGTTAGTTGGATAGGAAAACAGCTCATCCTTCAGGTCGCTTGCGCGCAGGCCGGCGCGGATGGCGAGCGCGAAGAGGTTAATCGTCTCCTCCGCGTGCGGGCCCAGGAGGTGGGCGCCCAGTATGCGTTCGCTGCCCTCCTCGATCAGCACCTTGAATCCCGAATACTCTTCGCCGACGCGCCGCGAGGAATACCAGCCGCTGGTGTTTTCCGCGTGTACGCGAAACCTCAGTCCCTGCTCGCGCGCCGCCTCCTCGCGCAGGCCCACCGCGGCCAGCGGCGGAATGGTGAAAGCGACGGACGCCATGCCCGCGTAGTCCGCCGTCCTGTGATTGCCTTCCAACAAGTTGGCGGCGGCGATTTGCCCTTCGTAGCCCGCCACCGGCGTCAGCGGCGCGCCCGCGGTGGCGGCCGCGTCGCCGGCCGCATAAACATTGGGATTCGTAACGCTTTGCAGATATTCGTTCACCCGCACGCCCCGCCGTTCCCAGGCAACGCCGGCGGCATCGAGTCCCATATCCTCGATCTCCGCCACGCGGCCCGCGCCATGGACCACAAGATCCGCGGCAAATGCGCGGGGCGCCGCCGCCGGGCCGGCGTGGACGGCGAGGCCCTCCGCGGTGCGCTCAATGGCGCGCACCGGGCTGTCCAGTTCGACTTGCACGCCCAACGCGCGCGTCCTCCGCACCAATGCGCCCACCAAATCCGGATCGAACGCCGCGAGCGGCCGGCTATCGAGATGCAGGATGGTCACCGCCGCCCCGGCCCGCGCCGCGATGTGGGCGAACTCGAAGGAAATGTATCCCCCGCCCACGAAAACGATCCGGCGCGGCAATGCATTCAGTTCGAGGAATTGCTCGCTGTCAATTAGGTGTTCCTCGCCGGGAATATTGAGCCGCGCGGGCGCGGCGCCGGCGGCGATCACCACCCGCCGCGCTTCCGCCGTTTCATCGCCGATCTGCAAGGTGTGCGCATCGGTGAATCGCGCCCGGCCGTGGAACGCCGCAATACCGGCTTGGCGGAGTTGTTCCTCCCGGCCCTGTGGCACGGGCGTGGTGAAAGTGCGTTTGAAGCGCATCAGCTCCGGCCAGGAGATCAACGGCTTGCCCGCAACGCCTTTGCCCTCCAGCCGCCGGCCGGAATCCACCGCCTCCGCCGCGGCGACCAGGACTTTTTTGGGTTCGCACCCGCGCAGCGCGCAGGTGCCTCCGAAGGGGCGCGAATCCGCCATCGCCACCTGCCAGCCCGCCGCCCGGCACCGCGTAGCCACCGTCATAGCGGCGGAGCCGCTGCCAATCACGATCAAATCGAAATGGGTCGCCATGCCTCTACCTCCCTGCGGCCATCTGGCCAGGCTGCCGCCGCCGGGCACGCATTCGTTGCCCCGCTCGCGGCGATGCCCAACCGGCGCGCTTCCGCCCCGGCGCCGCCATTCCCAGGCGCTCGCCACACCGGGGGGCCGAATTGCCGGCGCCGTTCCGCACCATCCTAGGTTAGTGTCGCTAGCCGTGCGGCTAGCCGTCCCGCCATCACCGGCACTCGCGGAACATGGGGCGGACGGGCCGCAGGCTTCGGTCGCGGCCGGCGTTTAGCCGGCCCAAAGGCGATGGAAACCCCCGCCGCTTGCCCTAGGCCCGCGACCAGAAGAGCGTCACGCCGAAGATTCCCGCGCCGGCTATGATCACCAGCGGGCCCGCGGGCAGGCGCGTCGGCGCCGCCGCCAAAATACCCGCCACCGCCGACAGCGCCCCGAACGCCCCCGCCGCCATCCCGTACTGCCCCAGCGTGCGGCTCACGTTGCGCGCCGCCGCCGCCGGAATCGCCACCAGCGCCGCCGTCATCAGCCCCCCGACCAAATCCACCCCCAGCGCCACGATCACCGCGATCGCCGCCAAATAAATAAAGTTGAACAACCGGACGTTCACGCCCTCCGTCTTGGCCAAATCCTCGTGAATCCCGATCAGCAGAATCTGCGCATAGCTGCGCCGCACCGCCAGCAGCACCGCCACTCCCAGCACCACCGCCGCCACCGTCTGTCCCGTGCTTACCTGCGCGATATCGCCGATCAGCGCCGCCTCCGCTTTATTGATCGGCAGAAACAGAAACGCCGTGCCCACGCCGGTGGCGAAGACGATCGCCGTCAGCGCCTCCATCGGCAGCTTGGTCCGGATCTCCAGCAGCCAGATCACGACGATGCCCAGCACGATGAACGGGAACGCCCCCACCGACAAGCTGAACCCATACACCAGCGCCAGCGCCGCACCCGGCAGCGCCAAGTGCCCCAGCGGCCCGGCCACCACCGCCATCTTCCGGCTCAGCATCAGCGTGCCCAGGTAGGCCGCCGCCCCGGCGATGAATACGCCGCTGATCAGGCTCAAGAGCAGTTGGTGGTTCATGGCGGCTAGGGATGGGTATAGAACTTGAGCTGCGCGCCGTAGAGTTCGTTCAGCACCTCCGGCGTCAGCACCTCGCGCGGCACGCCGAAGCAGCGGTGGCCGACCCGGGACAGGTAGAGCACGTGCGTCGAATGCGCGAACACCACGTTCAGATCGTGCGTCACGTTCAATATGGTCAGCTTCTCCTCCCGCCCGGCCTTGCCCAAAATCGAATAGATCGTCTCGCCGCCGGCCACGTCCACCGCCGTCGTCGGTTCATCCAGCACCACCGCCTGCGGCCGCCCCGCCAGCACCCACGCCACCAGCATTCGCTGGAACTCGCCGCCCGACAAATACCCCGCCGGCTTTTGCGCCATGGCCCGCGGCAAGCCCACCAATTCCAGGCACCGCGCCGTCTCCGCCGCCCCCACGCGCCGCAGCCCGAAAAACTCCCCCACCGTCACCGGCACGTCGCGCACGAACATTTGATTCAGCCCCTGCGGCAAATAGCCGATCTTGATCCCCGGCCGCCATCTCACCTCGCCTTCGTACGGCATCAGCCCCAGCAGCGCCCGCACCAGCACCGTCTTCCCTGCCCCATTGGGGCCCATGATGGTCAGGAACTCGCCTTCCTCGACGCGCAGATTCAGCCCGGACAGCACCGCCGTGCCGTTCAGCGTCACGCTCAGATTCCGCACTTCCAGCGCGGCTTCGCCCATCGTTCCTTTCCGCGCCCGCGCCGCGTCGCCGCGTCGCGCCTCTCCAGTCTAACGACTGTGGGCCATCGCGTCTCGCCCGCGCCGCCCGGCGGTCCTGCCCAGGGGCGCGGGCGGCCCGGCTTGCAACGCCGCTTCGGGTCCGGCGCCCTGACCCGGCTGCGGCCCATTAAGCGGCCCATGGATAGGCGCGGGCCCCATCGCCACGCCTGCCCGCTACCCGAGTACAATGCACGCCAGAGCCATGCCTACCCGCAGAGAATGGTTGCAAGGCGCCCTGGCCAGCCTCGCCGGCGGCGCAATCGCCACAACCCCAGCCGCCGCCGAATCCCTCGCCGCGCCAACCGCCGCCTCCGGCGCCGCGCCAACCGCCGCGCCAGCCGCTGCCCCGCCGCGCCCGCGGCCCTGGCCCGAACCGCCGGTCATTATTCCCCGCGGCCAAGCCACCATCACCCTGGAGCCCTACGGCGACAACATCATCCGCGTCACGCTCAGCATGGATCGCACCGAGGCGCTGGCCGCGCCCGGCATCGGCTTCATCGCCCGCCCCGCGGCGGCGGGCTGGCGCCGCGCCAGCACGGCACGCGCCGATATCTACAGCTCGCCGCGCCTGCGCGTCATCGTTCCCAAAATCCATCCCTATCCCCCGGCCCCGCCCAACACCCCCGGCTGGTTCTTCACCGGTTCTACTCCCCCCGCCCCCATCATCTTCGAATCCGTGACCGGCGCGGACGCCGACGCGGCCGCCTCTGCCTCCTCCGCGCACCGCCCGCCGCTGCTGGTAATGGAGGGCTGGAGCCAGACCCAACCCAACGAGAAGGACGGCAACTTCGACATCACCTACGACCGCCGTCCCAGTGACGAGGCCTTTTTCCAAGTCGGCGCCACCTTCGGCGCCCCTGCCGGCGAGCGCTATTACGGCCTGGGCCAAAACCAGGAAGGCTACCTCGACCATCGCGACCATCCCATCCGCTGCTGGCACGACTACACCGCCCCCGCCGGGGAAAGCCTGGGCATCCCCTTCCTGGTCACCAACCGCGGCTACGGCGTCATTTGGGACAATCCCTCCAAAACCACCGTCGTCCCCGGCTTCAACGAGCACACCACCTGGACATCGCAGGTCGGCAACCGCGTGTCCTTCTTTTTGATCGCCGGAACCGACGCCGACGCCATCTACGCCGGTTACCGCCGCCTCACCGGCGCCACGCCGCTGCTGCCCAAGGGCGCCTACGGCTTCATCCAATGCAAGAACCGCTACCGCACGCAAAAGGAGATGACCGCCGTCGCCCGCGGCTACCGCCGCCGCAAGCTGCCCGCCGATTACATCGTGCTCGATTGGTTCTACTGGACCAAGATGGGCCAACTGGACTTCGACCCGAAGCACTGGCCCGATCCCGAGGCCATGAACCGCGAACTGCACGCCATGGGCTTCCAGTCCATGATCAGCGTCTGGCCGCGCTTCGCCCCCGGCAGCCGCTTCTATGAAATGCTGCGCCGCCGCGGCTGGTTCGAGCATCTCGCCGACGGCACGCCCACCGACGGTCTGCCCTACGACCGCGCCGGCTCCGACATTGACTCCACCAACCCCGAGGCGGCGGAATGGTATTGGCGCGCCATCCGCGACAACATCCTCAGCCGCGCCTTCGACGCCCTTTGGCTGGATGAAACCGAGCCCGACCTCCCGCCCAACCACAGCTATTTTTCCCTCGGCCCCGGCTCACGCTTCTACAACATCTATCCCTTCTTCCACACCGGCGCCGTCTACCATGGCCATCGCCGCGACATCGGCAACCGCCGCGTGCTCATTCTGGCCCGCGCCGCCTGGCTCGGCGCCCAGCGCCACGGCGCCATGTTTTGGTCCTCGGACATTTTTCCCACCTGGGACACGCTGCGCCGCCAAATCCCCACCGGCCTCAATTTCTGCGCCTCCGGCTTGGCCCATTGGACCCAAGACATCGGCGGCTGGCAGCCGCTGCCGCCGGTGCACGTTCCCCAGCATCCGCCTCTGCTCTCTCCCGACGATTGCCGCGAAAACGTCGGCCATTACGACGACTACCCCGAGCTCTACACGCGCTGGTTCCAGTACGGCGCGTTTCTCCCCGTCTTCCGCACCCACGGCACGCGGCGGGAAAACAACGTCTGGTCCTACGGCAAGCAGGCCGAGCCGATTTTGGAAAAGTATCTCCGCCTGCGCTACGCGCTGCTGCCCTACATCTATTCCCTCGCCTGGCGTACCCACCGCACCGGCGCGCCCTACATGCGCGCCTTGTTCATGGATTTCCCCGGCGACCCGCAAGCCGAGCAGATCGGCGATCAATATATGTTCGGCCCGGCGTTCCTGGTGGCGCCGGTCACCGAGCAGGGCCAGACCCGCAAGCGCGTCTACCTTCCCGCCGGCGCCGATTGGTACGACTACTGGACCGAAGCCCGCCACGCCGGCGGCCAATGGATTGAAGTCGAGGCCCCCATTGACCGCCTGCCATTGTTTGTTCGCGCCGGCTCGATTGTGCCTTTCGGCCAGCCCATCCTCAACGCCGGCCAGCCGCAGGCCATCGCCGAAATCCGCGTCTATCCCGGCGCCAACGCCCGCTTCGACCTCTTCGACGACGACGGCCAAAGCTACGCCTACGAGCGCGGCGAATACCGCCTCACGCGCCTGCGCTGGAACGACCGCCGCCGCCGCTTGTCCCGCTCCGGCCCCAAACGCGATGCCCATGCCGCGGCCTGGCCCCTCCGCATCGCCGGCACGTAGCGCCGCCCACGCCGGCGCCCGCCCCCCGGGCGCGGAGAAAGTGGGATGGCCGTCCTCGGCTGTCTCCCGCCGCCCGGGAGGGCGACGAAACGCAGAGCGGAAGCCCTACCCCACCCACCGGCGCGAGTATTCCCGCCGCGCGATTGCTTCCGCCGCGCCCATTGCTTGGCGCGGGCCCCAGCGCGGCTGCCCACCCCAACGCGCGCCGCTGCGCGTTGGGACCCCGGCTTTGGGGGCCGCGCCGCGTCGCTGCAGGGCGGGCCGCAGCGATCGCCAGCGCGCCTGCGGCGCGGGGGAATTTCGCGGCCTTTCCGCGCCCGCTTTGCCCCCCGAGCAAATGGCGCGGCCCCCGCGAAATGTGGGGTATGCCTCCGGCTTGCGTACAGTCGCGCTGCGCGCGGCCGGCCGGGCTCGGGCGGCGCGATGCCGCCGGGCTATACTAAGCCTGGATTGGGCGCGGCCAGCTTGGCTCGGACCGAAGCCGGCCCGCCCGGAAAGCAGGATCCATGCGGAAAACGCGGCAGGGATGGATGGTTCTGGTATTGGCATGCGCGGCGGCGCCGCTGGCGGCCCGGGCGCAGAAATTGCCCCCCAGTCCGGTCACCTACAGCGCGACCATGGTGATTCACAGCCAGGGACGGACCGTGACCGAGCGTATCGAGCGCGACCACGACAAGCTCCGCGCCGCGATGCATGCCCCCGGCCAGGCCGCCGGCATGTACACCATCATGCTGCTCGCCCAGCACAAGAGCTTCATGGTCATGCCCCAGGAGCATATGTGCATGGCGATGCCGCTGAACCCGGCGCTCGATCCCTTGAACTGGGAAAAGCAGATGCGCCACAGCATTTCCGTCACCGATCTCGGCGCCGGCCATGCCAACGGCCATCCGGCCGACATCAAGCGCGTGGTCTATACCGATGCCAGCGGGCAGCACTGGACCTCGCGCATCTGGCTCGCCACCGACCTGCGCTATATGCCGCTGCGCATCGTGGGCCGTGACGACAAAGGCCACGCGCTGCGCGTGGATTGGACGAACATCAGCCTGGCCGCGCCGCCCGCCAGCCGCTTCCAGCCGCCGGCCCATTGCCGCGCCATGCCCATGGCGCCCGGCCCGCCGCACCGCTAGCCTGCATACGCCGCGGCTAGCCGGGCCGCTTTCCGACCGCCGCGGCCCGGCCTCCTGTTCGGCGCCGGAGGTGGGTGCGCTGACCGCGTGCACCGACGCCAAACGGTCCCGCCCCGCGCGGCTGGCCCCGCCTTCCGATGGTGACGCCCAGCGGGGCCAAGGGTGCGGGCCCAGAGGGGCGGGCCGCCCGCGGACGCAACCCAGGGGCGCCGGGGCAGGCGCCTCCGCGTCGCCGGCGCGTAGGGAGCGGCCTACTCCCTCGGCGCCGCGCCGGGGCCGGCGAGCCCCGCCGCCCGCAAAAGGTCGCCCCCGAACGCGTCGAACCCCGCGGGGCCCTCGGCCCGCCAGTATTGCGGGTGCCTGGCCAGGAAAGCCGTGGCGCCCCTGTAGGAGCCCTGCGCCCATGGGACGCCGGGCCGCTCCTGAACAGCGAGCTCCGGCAGGGCGAGGCGGAGCTGACCGGCGTAGCGCCGGCAGAAAAAGACCAAAAGGTGCGGCTCCAAGATCTCCAGCTCCTCGGCCAGCCAGCCGGGCCGCGTCCCGTCGAGGAGGGATTGCCGCAGCTCCCGACTCGGGTTTCGTTCGCCGGTGCAGGCCTTGAAGAGGTTCGTGTACGCAACGGATGTCAGCCCGGCTCCGCCGGGAAAGAGGCGGTCCGCGAGCGCGCGCAGCTGGCGCCACCAAGAGCTCCCGTATTTGTCGCCAAGCACCGTCTCTTCCACGAATTCCCTGGTCTCCTCCGCGCCGCGTTGGACCCACTCGCTATCAGAGAGCCCTGCAAGCTTCGGGCCCCTCCCCCAACCAGCCGGCGCCTTCCCGACGAAGACGACGCGCCTGGCGGCTGCGTCGTAGCCGGGGCCGACGTACGGGAATTGCAACCGGGAGCTCCCCGCCGGGACCTCGACCCCGGCGAACGCCTCGCGGTAATACCGAGTGACTCGGTCGCCCCGCGTCAGGGCCCCGCTGTCGTCAGTCATTCGCTCCTCCTTGCCCACGGGCGCGCCGCCACGCCGCCGCGGGACGGCCCGGCCCGCCAGGCGACTCCCGCCCGCAGGCGGGCCACGGCCAGGCAGGCCGCCGGTCCGCCGGATGCCGGTCGCCGCCGCGCAGACCGGTTGCCCGGGGCGCCCGACCGCGCTATCTTCTGCATTATCCGCCCAAGCGGGTTACCAGTGACCCCTGAAGAGAAAGCGCGATCAGAAATTGACGAGATGCTCAGCCAGGCGGGCTGGGCCGTCCAAGACCGCGACGCCGCCAACCTCGCCTCGTCGCGCGGCGTGGCCGTCCGCGGGTTCACGCTGGCCGCCGGCCACGGCGACGCCGATTATCTCCTCTTCGTCGACGGACAGGCAGCCGGGGTGGTCGAGGCCAAGAAGGCGGGAGATAGCCTCACCGGCTTCGAGACCCAGACGGCCAGATACAGCGAGGGCCTGCCCGGGAGCCTTCCGGCCCAAATCCGACCGCTGCCCTTCTGCTACCAATCCACCGGCATCGAGACGCGCTTCACCAGCCTCCTGGAACCCGAGCCGGCCAGTCGGCCGGTTTTTGGTTTCCACCGCCCTGAGGCGTTCGCTGCCTGGCTCGCCGACCAGCTCGCCGCCCCGGGCTCGACCCGGAAGGCGCGCTTGCGGGCAATGCCGCCGTTGGCGAAGGCGGGCCTGCGACACGCACAGGCGGAGGCGATCAAGGCTCTGGAGCGCTCCCTCGCCAGCGGCCGCCGCCGCGCCCTCATCCAGATGGCGACCGGCGCCGGCAAGACCTACGCTGCCTGCAACTTCATCTACCGCCTGATCCGCCACGCCGGAGCCCGCCGGGTGTTGTTTCTCGTGGACCGCGCAAACCTCGGACGCCAAACCTTGAAGGAGTTCCAGGCGTTCCGCGCTCCCGATGACGGCCGAGCGTTCACCGAACTCTACAATGTCCAGCACCTCCAGTCCGACCGCCTTGACCCGGTAGCCAAGGTCTGCGTCGCCACGATCCAGCGGATGTACTCTGTGCTGCGCGGCCAAGACCTCGACCCGGAGATGGAGGAGCCGTCCGCCGCATCGCTGGAGATGCTCAAGCGGCCGCCCGAGCCTATCGGCTACAATCCAACGGTCCCAATCGAGACGTTCGATGTCATCGTTACGGACGAGTGCCACCGCTCGATCTACAACCTTTGGCGCCAGGTCCTGGAATATTTCGACGCTACGTTGATCGGGCTGACCGCGACCCCCTCCAAACAAACCCTCGGCTTCTTTGAGCAAAACCTCGTGACCGAATACCCTTACGAGCAGGCGGTAGCCGATGGCGTGAACGTGGACTTCGACCTCTATTCCATCCGCACCCTCATCTCCGACCACGGGAGCACGATCAGCGCGGGCTACCAAGTGGATTACCGCGACCGCGCCACGCGCCGCGTCCGCTGGGAGCTCGCCGACCAGGACATCAGCTACGACGCGGACGAGCTGGACCGCCGCGTCGTGGCCCCGGACCAGATCCGCACCATCATCCAAACGTTCCGCGACCGCCTGCCGACGGAGATCTTCCCCGGCCGCACCGAGGTCCCCAAGACCCTAGTCTTCGCCAAGGACGACAGCCACGCCGATGACATTGTCCAAATCCTCCGCGCTGAGTTCGGCAAGGGCAACGAGTTCGCGCAGAAGATCACCTACCGCAGCGGTGCGGCGAAGCGCCGGGTAACAAAGACCGACCCGGAGGGCAACACCTACGAGGCGGACGAATGGGTGTCCAGCGGAATCAAGCCCGAGGACCTGCTGAGCCAGTTCCGAACGGCCTACAATCCCCGCGTCGCGGTCACCGTGGACATGGTCGCCACCGGAACGGACATCAAGCCGCTGGAAATCGTGATGTTCATGCGGGCGGTCAAAAGCCGCACCATGTTTGAACAGATGAAGGGCCGTGGCGCCCGCACGCTTAGCGAGACCGAGCTGCAAAGCGTAACCCCCGACGGGCGGTCCAAGGACCGGTTTGTCATCATAGACGCCGTCGGCCTCGAACCGGAGAAGATGCAGGATACGCAGCCCCTGGAGCGCAAGCGTAACGTCGGCCTCGACAAGCTCCTCGAGCTGGTGGCATTTGGCAACCGCGAACCAGATGTCCTCAGCTCGGTCGCTTCCCGCTTGGCACGCTTGGACCGCCAACTGACCGACGAGGACCGCCTGGCGCTGGCCGCTGCAGCCGGCGGCCGGCCGCTCGCTTCGATCACCGGCGCCATTGTCGCCGCCCTGGACCCGGACCGCCAGGCGGCGGAGGCCGCGAAGGGGAGCCCCGCCGAGGATTCGACCGGGGCGCAGCTCGCCGAGGCGCGCCATCGGCTGCTGCAAGCGGCGGCGAAGCCGATCGCCGAAAACCCGAAGCTGCGCAACATGATCGTATCCGTCAAGCAAAGCTACGAGCAGATAATAGACACCGTCAGCAAGGATTGCCTCCTCGAGGCTGGGCCCGCCGAGGCGCAACGCGACCGGGCCCTACGGCTGGTGCAATCCTTCGAGCGTTTCATCCACGAGCACAAGGACGAGATTGAGGCCGTGCAGATCCTTTACAGCAAACCCTACGCCGTCGGTCTCTCGCTCGCCCAGGTGCGGGCCCTCGCCGCGATGATCGCGAGGCCCATGGACGGCAGCCCGCGGGCCACGCCGGACCAGCTCTGGCAAGCCTACGGGCGGCTGGACGGGCCCCGCGTCCGCGGCTCTCGCACCGAGGTGGCGGCGGACCTAGTGAACCTCGTCCGCTTCGCCCTGAGGCAGCGGGAGGAGCTGGCGCCCCGCAGCGCCGAGGCCCAGGCCCGCTTTTCTGCGTGGCTCGACCAGCAGCGAGCCAACGGCGCGGAATTCTCCCCCGACCAACTCCGCTGGCTGGAGGCCATCCGCGACCACATCGCCAGCAGCCTCAGCATCGAAACCGACGACTTCGACCTCGACCCGTTCGTGCAATGGGGCGGCCTCGGCCGCGCCCAACAGGTCTTCGGCGACCGGCTCCCGCCCCTCCTGGCTGAACTGAACCGGGTCTTCGCCGCATGAACCCCGCGCCCGACCCCTATTACCCACTCGACGTTTCCGCCGTCCCTGGGCGCTGGGCCGCCGCTCCCCTCGGCGACTGGATCGGCGACCTCCGGCCTGGATCCGCAAGCGGGACACACAGCGCTGACCCGGACGGCGGCGTGGCACACCTGCGGCCGTTCAACATCGACCGCCACGGCAAGCTCGACCTGGCGCAGGTCAAATACGTCCCGCCTCGGGCAGCGCGAGAGCGGCTCGCGCCCGGCGACGTCCTGTTCAATAACACGAACAGCCTGCGGCTCGTCGGCAGGGCCGCCGTCGTCAACGTTCCAGGAGAGTGGGCGTTCTCGAACCATATGACCCGGCTGCGGGCACCCGAGGGTCTGAGCCCCGCCCTCGTGGCCCACCAGCTCAATTTTCTCTGGGCGGCTGGATATTTCAGGCGCAAATGCGTCAACCACGTCAATCAGGCCAGCGTGAGCGCTGCGGCGCTCGCGGATTCGGTGCCGCTCCTGGTCCCGCCCCGAGCGGAGCAGGACCGCATCGTCGCCGAGATCGAGCGCCAATTCACCCGCCTGGATTCGGCGGTGGCCGCGCTAAAGCGCGTCCAGGCGAACCTGAAGCGCCACCGCGCCTCCGTCCTGAAGGCCGCCTGCGAGGGCCGCCTGGTCCCCACCGAGGCGGAGCTCGCTCGCCGCGAGGGCCGGAGCTTCGAGAGCGGCGAGCAGCTTCTCGCCCGAATACTAAAAGAGCGCCGCGCCAAATGGCAGGCGCAATCCAAGAAGCCGTATAAAGAACCTGCCCCGCCTGACACCTCCGCCCTCCCGCCGCTACCGGAGGGATGGGCCTGGACCGCCCTCGCGCAGGTGTCGGAGGTCCAGGGCGGGGTCCAGAAACAGCCCCGCCGCAGCCCAGTGCAGAACGCGTTTCCCTACCTCGCCGTGGCCAACGTCTACCGCGGGCGCCTGGACCTTTCGCGGGTTGGGCGCATTGAGCTATTCGGCGCCGAGCTTGCGCGCCTGCGGCTGCGGCCCGGCGACCTCCTCATCGTCGAGGGCAACGGGAGCCCAACGGAGGTCGGGAGGATGGCCGTCTGGGGCGGAGAGATTCCCGACTGTGTGCACCAGAACCACGTCATCAGGGCGCGCCCCGCGGCGGGTCTCGTGCCGGAGTTCTGTGCCGCCTTCTGGAACTCTCTGCAAGGTGCGCGGGCGGCGCTACGGGTGGCAAGCTCGACCTCCGGCCTACACACCCTCAGCGCCCACAAAGCGTCCCGCCTGCCCGTCCCGATTGCCCCCACGAGCGAGCAAAACCGCATGGTCGCGGAGGTGGGGCGCCTGCTGTCCGGGTCCGCTGCGGCGGAGGCGGGCTGTGATCGCGCGCTCGCCCGCGCCGAGCGCCTGCGGCAGTCGATCCTCAAGCGCGCGTTCGAGGGCAAGCTGGTCCCCCAGGACCCCACCGACGAGCCCGCCTCGGCCCTCCTTGACCGCATTCGCCGCGACCGCGAAGCCGCTGGGGAGCCCCGCCGCCGTCCCCGCCGACGCGCCGCCCCCACCCACGCCTGAGCACAGGCCACCTGACGCCCATGACATCAAACGCCATCGTCCAAAAGCTCTGGAACTTCTGCACCGTCCTGCGCGACGACGGTCTGTCCTACCAGGATTACCTCGAACAGCTCACGTTCCTCCTATTCCTAAAGATGGCCGAGGAACGGCGCCAGACGCAGCCGGGCGCCCAGTCGGTCATCCCCGCCAGCCTCGCCTGGCCAACGCTCGATCGCTTGGACGGCGAGGACCTCGATAACCATTACCGGCACGTCCTGCTCGAGTTGGGCAAAAAGCCTGGGCTGTTAGGCACCATATTCCGCAAGGCGCAAAACAAGATCCAGGACCCCGCCAAGCTGAAACGCCTGGTCAGCGACCTGATCGGCGGCGAGCAATGGACGACGCTCGAGGTCGACGTGAAGGGCGAGGCCTACGAAGGCCTGCTGGAAAAAAACGCCGCCGACGTAAAGGGCGGGGCGGGCCAATACTTCACCCCTCGCCCGCTCATCCAGGCGATCGTCGAGGCCATGCGGCCCGAACCCGGCCGGGCGATTCACGACCCGGCTTGTGGAACGGGGGGCTTCCTGCTCGCCGCGCACGACCACATCATCCAGCACTCCAACCTGGACAAGGAACAGAAGCGGTTTCAAAAAGAGAGGGCCCTGTCGGGCACGGAGATCGTGGACGCGGCCGCCCGCCTCTGCGCCATGAATCTTTTCCTGCACGGCGTCGGCGGAGAAGACTCGATCTCGGTCGGCGACGCGCTGGCCGCCCGCGGCGGCGAATACGACATGGTGCTCACCAACCCGCCGTTCGGCAGGAAATCGAGCGTGACCCTCACCGGCGAGGACGGCGCCGAGGAGCGGGAGCCGCTCACGATCGTGCGCGACGATTTCTGGGCGACTACCAGCAACAAACAGCTCAACTTCCTCCAGCACGCGCGCTCAATTCTCAAGATCGGCGGCCGCGCCGCGATCGTGGTTCCCGACAACGTCCTTTTCGAGGGCGGCGCCGGCGAGACCATCCGCCGTCGCCTGCTGCACGAATGCGACGTTCACACCTTGCTCCGTCTGCCGAAAAGTATTTTTTACGCCCAAGGGGTGAGGGCGAACGTCCTGTTCTTCGACCGCCGCCCGGCCAGCGAGAAGCCCTGGACCAAGCAGTTGTGGATTTACGATTTCCGCACCAACCAACACTTCACGCTCAAGACCAACCGCCTCGGCCGCGAGCACCTCGACGACTTCGTCGCCTGCTACAACCCCGAAAACCGCCACCAGCGCCAGGAGACCGAACGCTTCCGCGCCTTCGCCTACGAGGAATTAGTCCAGCGTGACAAGGGGAACCTCGACATCTTCTGGCTCCGGGACGAGAGCTTCGAAGACACCGCAAACCTGCCCGAGCCCGGCGTGATAGCCGCTGAGATCGCCGAGGACCTTCAGGCCGCGCTCGACGAGTTCGCGGCAATTGCCGCTGACCTCAAGGCCTAGCCGCCCTCCGGCGGCCACTAGCCCTCGCGCACAGCGGGCACGCGGGTGCGGCCGCAGCAGCCCCCGCATTGCCAGCCCGCACAGCCGGCCGCTCGCCTCGCCGCTGGACGGCGGACCTGCGGCTCTGGACGCAAAGGAGGCTGCCGCGCCGCCGAAGCCTACGGGCCCGCCGGCTTGCGGTCCACCGCCGGAGCCGGCTGAACCGAGGGCGGGAGGCAGGCAAACCCACCGCCAAGAGCGCGGCGGCGGTCCAGCACGGCGTCCGGTACCCGCGGCCGCGTGAAAAAGGGGTCGTCCAGGGGCTCGACGAGCAGCCGCCCTGGGTTAGTGCCGCGACCGCCGCCCTCTCCCCGAAGCCGCCCCGACCGCGCCGCCGAGCCACGATCGCTTGCGTCTCCTGCCGACCATGTCGCAGTCGCCCTGAAGGGCAACCGCGCCGCGCGCCCTCGCGAACTCTTCCCCGCACGCGTCGTAGCGTGCGCGCATGGCCTCCAGCCTCTCCCGGGCCCACGCCCTGATTTCGCCGCGCTCCGGGCCGCGCAGGAGGGTCCCGTTGAGCAGAAGGCGCTTGTCAGCATCCGTCGCGGGCTGCGGGAACCAAAGGTCGGCAAGGTTGTCGTCCGCCCGCAGCGAGCGCCGAAACAGATAGGCCTCCAGCGGGTCAGCCCACGCCCGCCGGCCCGGGTTGCAGTCCACCGCCCGCTGGGCGAGGCGCCTGACGCGAGGTTGCAGCGCGGCCACAAACGCCCTGTATTCCCCGCCGAGTTCGCCGACTGCCCGCCAAAGCGGGCCGAAATGGCGCGGCAGCTCCGAGCTCAGCGCGCCCTGGAAACTGAACACCTCCGGCTCCCCGCCCGCGGCGCCGGGGCCGCCCTCGCGGAACCCCAAAAAGCGGCCGTCAAAAGCGGGGGAGAAGAAGCCCCCGAACGCCGACTCGAACTGGGCGAGGACGCCATCTTGGAGCTTCCGGAGGTGCTCGCGGCGCAGCACGGCTTCGCTTTGCTCGCGCGTCGCGGCGAGGGCCCGCCACGACAGCACGGCGAGCGCAAGAGTGGCCACGCCGGTCACGATTGTCGAGGCAAGCAGCATGGCGCTGCTGGGGTCGGCCATAACATGGCTCCGGCCAAATTCTAGCGCAGGGGCCGCGCGGTCGGTGCCGCCCGGCCCGACGCACCCGTAACCGGCCCCCTGCCGCGGCTGATCGCCACCGACTCGCCCGTCGCCTACGCCGCCGACAGCTTTGCCGGTTCCAGCCGCGGCGTCAGACGCTGGATGATCAGCCAGCTCACCACATACGCCCCGGCGGCCATGG
>JAKAUF010000003.1 GCA_021827785.1 Acidobacteriota bacterium
GTCATCCCTACTCCCGACGCCGTTTCGGACGTCACCCGCACCGCGCGCACGCCGCGATCCCATTTCGTCAGGTTGGCGGGATCGCCGGCGAGAAACGCCCACACGACGTCCAACGGCCGCCGCACCATCATTTCCGCCGCCAACCGCATCGCCCCTCATCTTAGTTCGCCCGCCGGTCGCGGTGTGGGGTTGCGCCGGTACACTTGTCGCAAGGGCGGCAATGACGCGGCGCCCCATTGGGCGTAGGCCTGGTGCTCGTGGCGGCCCGTTGCATCAGCAAGAGCGGCGGCGAGCCGGCCGCGGCAGGTCCTGACCGCCGCGGCTTTGGCCTCTACCCGAGTCCCTAGGCCTTCGCCTCGGCGCGCGGCAGCGCCAGCGCCAGCAGCCCCGACGCCACCAGCAGCCCCGCCAGCAGCAGCATCCCCAGGGCGAACGATCCCGTCCGCGTCTCGATCCAGCCCATCAAGAACGGCCCCACGAAGCCGCCCAAATTGCCGATGGAATTGATCGTTCCAATCGCCACCGCCGCCGCCGTCCCCGACAGATAGGCCGACGGCAGCGCCCAAAAGCTGGGCATATAGGAATAGACGCCCGCCCCGGCGAGCAGAAATCCTCCCAGCGTCCAGCCCCACGCCGCCCCGCCGTGCATATGGGTGGCGTAGGCGGCGATGGCCAGCCCCGCCGCCATCAGCCACACCGCCGCCGCCGTATGCCAGCGCCGTTCCTGCCGCCGGTCGGAACTCCATCCAAACCACACCATCGCCGCCAGCGCCACCGCGTACGGCAGCGCCGCCCACAGCGACACGGTGAAGTTCGACGCGCCTCCCGACGCCCGTTTCAGCAGCGACGGGAGCCACAGCCCGAAGCCATAGCTGGCGGAGCAAATCAACAAATAGGCCACGGCCAGCAGCCAAATCTCCCGCCGCCGCAAAAATGCCCCCACCTTTAGCGCCGCCGGCTGCGGCGCCGCCTCGCGCGCAATCGCCGCCGCCAGCGTTTCCCGCTCCCCCGCCTCCAGCCAGCGCGCCTCGCGCGGCCAGTCCGTCAGCGCCCGCAGATTCACCAGCCCGAAGACGATCGCCGGCGCGCCCTCCAGCACGAACAGCCACCGCCATCCCGCCCATCCCATCCAGTGCAGCCCCAAGATCGCCCCGGACACCGGCGCTCCCAGCAAAAACGACACCGGCAGCGCCGCCATGAACAACGCCACCGCCTTCCCCTTGTCTTCCGCGGTGAACCAATGCCCCAAGTACACGATCAAGCCGGGAAAGAACCCCGCCTCCGCCGCCCCCAGCAAAAACCGCAGCCAATAAAAGGCCGCGGCGGAATGGATCAGGCTGGTGGCCATCGCCACCACGCCCCAGGTCACCATGATCCGCGCCATCCATCGCCGCGCGCTCCACCGCTCGACGATCCATGTGCTGGGGATCTCCAGCAGGAAATACCCCAGGAAGAACACCCCCATCCCCGTCCCCAGCACCTCCGAACTGAAGTGCAGGTCGCCGCGCATCGCCAGCGCCGCGTAGCTGATGTTCACCCGATCCAAAAACGCGACGATATAGATGACGAACAGATACGGCAGCAGCCGCCAAGCCACCTTCCGCCGCAACCCCGCCGGCAGCACCGCGGGCGAAGCGGGCAAGTTGGCCGCGAGCGCCGGTGCGGCGGCCAACGGCGGCACGGCGGAAGCCGCATGCTTGGGAGGGTCGAGTTCGGCCACGCCCGCATCATACCCCCGCCGCCCCCGCACGCCGCCCGCCTCCCGGCCAACGAGGGCAACCGCAGGCGAACAAACCCCGCTCACGCCCATCGGTCTCCGCCCAGCCCGTCCCATGGGGGCGCGGACAGCCCGTTCGCCCCTGCCCTTGGCGACCCGCCGGGTTACCGACCCAAGCGGTCGCCCATGCAGCGCACCGGATGTCCGGCTATCCCGCCATCGCACCGGATATGGCCATATCAAGGCGGGATTGACAGCCGGGACGGCAGGTTCGCTGGACAGCCGGGACGGCTACCCTACTGGTGCGCTCGGCGCGGAGATAGTGGGATGGGCGTCCTCGCCTGTCGGTCTTGCGGCAGCCCGGACGGCCACAAGCCGCAGCGGCTTGGTCTGGCCATGGCCATACCGTCGCTGCCCGCCAGCCCCGCGGAGGACTTCACGCCGTCGGCTAGTCACCTTTCCAGCGCGCCGCCAGCAGCCCAGTCGCCTCGTCCGTCTCAATTTCCGCCAGCAGCAATCCTTCCTGACCGTACGGCTGATGGCACGCCAGTGTCCCGTCTGGCCGCGCTACCGCCGAGGTCGTCCCTGCGCCGGCGCTGGCGACATTCACGCTGGCAAAGTAGCAGGTGTTTTCCGCCGCGCGGCACAGCATCGCCTTCTCATGAAACGTGTTCCCCGGCTCGGCAAATGCCGTGGGCCGGTATCCCCCGGGCTCGCCTACCTCCACATGCGGATGGAACACCACCTGCGCTCCGCGCCGCGCCGCCCACCGCACCGTTTCCGGGTAGCGCCAGCCCTCATGGCAGATCACCACGCCAAACCTAAGCCCGCTGGCCTGGAACATCCGTCGCCCGGAACCCGCCGCATAAATCCCGTCCTCGCTGGGGTCGAGCTGAACCTTGTCCTGAAAACCCGCCGGCGTTCCGTCCGGCTGGATCACCAGCGCACTGATCCGCAAATCTCCATCCACTACCCGCTCCGTGCCCAGGATGACCGTGACCTTCGCCTGCGCTGCCGCCCGCGTGGCGCGCGCCCATGCCGCCGTCAGAAATGCGGCGTCGGGCCGCGGCCCAGGCCGGGCGGCGGTGCGGTAGCCGGGCACGTAGCATTCCGGAAAACAGACCACCGCGGCGCCTTCTCGCCCCGCCTGCGCGATCGCCTCCTCCACCCGCGCGACCGACTCCTCGGGCGTCGCCGCCACGGGGAGATTGGCGAGCGCGATGCGAACTTTCGCCATGCGGAAATTCTAGTCCCGCCGCCCTCCGCAGGGTTGCGCTCCCGCCCGGTGTCCGCCCCGAATTCTCGGCGGACCGACAAGGCCGGGGCCCCGTCCTCGTCCCTCGTCCTGCGCTGGTTATCGCCCCGCCTACCCTCGCAAAGATGGGGTATGCGTCACGCCTACTAGCAGCCCCTCCGGCCCCGAAAAACGGCTCACCGTCTGCCCCCACGGCTCCGTCCGGTTCCTTACCAGCATCCGCACGCCCTGCGCCTCCAGCGCCGCCGTCGCCGCCCCCACGTCGTCCACGTCAAACTCCAGCCGGGCCTGCGGCACCGGAATCCCCTCCGGCAACGTTTCGCTCCCAAAGCACGACTGCGCCGCATGCGCCAGCGGCCACAGCGCGAACGCTTTCGCCCCCGCCAGCTCCTCCGTGTGGAGATACCCGTCCT
>JAKAUF010000430.1 GCA_021827785.1 Acidobacteriota bacterium
AGGACGTTCTGCCCGCCGGCGCTGCCGCCGCCGCTAGCAAGTTCCACCGCACGCTCCAGCACGGCCCGGTTCGTGGTGATGGGGGTTAGCGCCCTCAGGCCGGCGCTGGCATCCAGCACGGCGCCAAAATCGCCGGCAACGAACTCATGCTGGAGGAACCAGAGCGCCGACTGGCGGGCCAGCGATCGCCCCAGGCTGGTGACGTGGCCGAAGACGAGGAAAATCAGATTGAACGGCTGAGGACGCTGATTCCGCGGCAAGCGGCCCAGGCCAAAGCGGCGCAAAGTCGTTACGGAAAGGTGTACCGAACGGGAGACGCGGCGGAAGCTGGTGATCGCGCGGCGACGGCCGTTGTCGAAGAGTTCGATTTGGCTGGGCTTGAGGTGTTTGATGATGCGCCCATGGGAGCCGGTCACCACCAGGTCCACCATGACCTCATTGACCGCACGGTGGATAGGCTGGGAAGCCTGTGGCTGGGACGTAACCTGGGCAATGGCGCCCACGGCAAGCAGGGCGGAAACGACGGCGGCGCGGATACCCTTCATTGGCCTGCCCTTCATTGGCCTGACCCGGTCATCTTACACCCGCGGCTATCCGGCCAAGGCTGGTTACCGCGCCGCCGCGGGCTTCAAGGCTGGACGACGCGGAACTCCGTGACCGCGGCGGCGGCGTGGCCGGCGGCTTGGGCAGCGGCTTTAGAGGGTGCGGCGGAACAGCGGGGTGGCCAGCAGGAGCGAGCCCAGGCCGAAGGCGACCAGAAATAACAGATCGCGCTCAATGGAGGCGAAGCCGCCGTCCTTGATCAATATCTCCTTGAGGCCTTGGACGGCGTAGGTAAAGGGATCCACGACGGCGATGGCGCGCAGCCATCGGGGAAACGCCTCGATGGGGTAGATGGCGCCGCTGGGAAAAAACAACAACGTGTTGAGGACGCCGAACATGGCGCGGGGCACGAGCGGATCGTTCACGCGCACCATCAGCAGGAACATCATGCCGTTGAAGGCGATGGCGGTCGCCACCAGCAACAAGGCCAGCTCCGCCACCGCGCCAAAGTGAAAGATGACCCCCAGTCCGGCCATGAGCGAACCGATGACCGTCAGGCTGACGCCGGAGAGCACGGCCTTGATGGCGCCGGCGACGTTCAGGCCCAGCACCAGCTCCCAGCGCGTGATGGGCGTGACCAGGTATCCCTCATGCACCCCGCGCGCCTTGTCGTCTATGTACAGCATGCCGCCGCCGATCATCACCGAGACATAGAGCGCCAGGGCGATGGTGCCGGCCAGCAGGAACTTCATGTACGCCACATAGGGATAGAGCTCCACCACCTCCAGGGATATCGGCTGCAACACCCGCGGCAAAATCCGCGGCGCGTTGAGCGCCTCCACCAGCGATTGCATCTCGCCTTCCACGGCGCTGCTGACGAAGGGGTCGGAGTTGTTGACGACCAAGCCGATCTGCGGCGAATCGCCGGTGAGCACGCGGCGGGAATAGTCCTGCGGGATGATGACCGCGGCATCCAGCTTGCCGGTGCGCACCGCCACTTTGGCGGCGTTGGCGTCGGGGTAGGGAATGGCGTAAAAGGTGCGGATATTGGCGGCGACGTCTTGCAGGGCCTCCTGCAACTTCAGCGACTGTTCCCGATGGTCGAGGTTGACGACCCCCAGCCGGGCGTTGCGAATCTTGCCGCCAAAGGCGTTGCCCAAAATGACCAGCTGCACCAGCGGCAGCAGCATGGACATGAGCATCAAGGTGGGGGAGCGAAAGAACTTGCGCAGCTCGCGCTCGACGATGGCCCACATGCGGTTCATGGGCGCATCCCCGGCCGGTCGGGCATCAGGAAGCCGACGGGCTTGACGGTTTCATCGCGCAACTGGCGCCCGGTGTAATACACGAAGACGTCGTCGAGCGTGGTGCTCTGCACGCTGAGCGCGGTCACGGGATCCTGGGTTTGCTGCGCCAGCTCGACCAGTTGCGTCGTGGTGAGCGGACCGTTCGCCGTCATCAGCCGGTAGGTGCCGCTGCCATGCGCCTCCACTTGGGAAACGCCGGCCAGCTCCCGCAGCCGCCGCTCCCGTTCGGGCCGGTCGCCTTGAAAGCGGACTTCCACGACGCTGGAACCGGGAACGCCCGCCTTCAGGCCGAGGGGCGTATCCAGCGCCACCAGCTTGCCGTGATCCACGATGGCGATCCGGTCGCAAAGATTGTCGGCCTCATCCATGTAATGCGTGGTGATCAGGATGGTCAGCTTCATGCTGGCCCGCAACCGCTCCAGCATCTGCCAGACGGCGACGCGGGAGACGGGGTCCAGGCCCGTGGTGGGCTCATCGAGGAAAAAAATGCGCGGACTATGCACCAAGCCGCGGGCGATCTCCAGCCGCCGCCGCATGCCGCCGGAGAGCGTTTTGGTCTGCGCGCCGCGCCATTTCGTCAAATCCACCGCCTCCAGCAGCTGCGTGATGTTGCGCTCCCGCTGGGCGCGCGGAACGCTGTAGAGCTTGGCGTAGATCGAAAGGTTTTCCTCCACCGTCAAATCAATATCGCTGGTCAGCGCCTGCGGGATGACGCCGATCAAGTTGCGCACGGCGTCCGGCTCGCGGGCGACGTCATGGCCGGCGACCAGGGCGCGTCCGGCGGTGACCGGTATCAGCGTGGTCATCATTCGGATCAGCGTGGACTTGCCGGCGCCATTGGGGCCGAGGAGTCCGAAGATTTCCCCGTCGGCGACCTGAAACGTGACGCCGCTGACCACCTCGAGATCCCCGTAGCGTTTGACGATATTCTCGACCGCGATGGCGGGCGGCGGGCCGGGGGCGGCCGCGCTCACGGATGCACCAGTTGGCGGGAGGGTATGAAGACGTCGGCGATCATGCCGGGCACGAACCGCATTCCCGGGTTGGGGATCAGCAGCTTGAGCTGCACGGTCTTGATGTCGCGCTTGCGGCGGCTGACGTCGCGCTGGGTGGCGAAGCCGGCCAGGGCGGCTTTGGCGATCACCGTGCCCCACACCGCGGCGCCGCTGGGCATGACGACGCGCAGCTTGTCGCCGAGCGGCACGGAGTCGGCATAGGTCTCGGGCAGCGGGGCGTAGACCCAGGTGCGGGACAAATCCTCGATGGTCACGATGGGCGCGGCGGGAGCGACGACCTCGCCGGGCAGCGCGACGCGCAGGTTGACGACGCCGGTCACCGGCGCGTGGATCTGGGCGTACCCGAGCTGAACCTGGGCCTGGGCGGCGAGGGCCTCGGCGTTGCGCAACTGGGCCTGATCGGCGGCGACGGTCTGCCGCGCCATCTCCACTTGATAGCGGTTGGCCTCGGCGGTTTGCAGCGCCGCCGCCTGCGCCGCGGCGGTGGCCCGGGCGGAATGGATGGCGGCGCGGTCG
>JAKAUF010000017.1 GCA_021827785.1 Acidobacteriota bacterium
GAACCGCCTTCCTCGATGTTGCGGGCGGCGCCGAAGAACCGCTTCGGCCGTTGCAGGGCGTTGGAATCCACGCCGCCGCTGAGCACCTTGCCGGAGGGCGGCACCACGGTGTTGTAGGCGCGGCCCAGGCGCGTGATCGAATCCAAAAGGATCACCACGTCGCGCTTGTGCTCGACCAGGCGTTTCGCCTTCTCGATGACCATTTCGGCCACCTGCACGTGGCGCGAGGGCGGCTCATCGAAGGTGGAGCTGATGACCTCGCCCTTCACCGTCCGCTGCATGTCGGTCACTTCTTCCGGCCGCTCGTCAATCAGCAGCACCATCAGCACCACTTCGGGATGATTGGCGGTGATGGAGTTGGCGATGGACTGCAAGAGCATGGTCTTGCCGGTGCGCGGCGGGGCCACGATCAAGCCGCGCTGCCCCTTGCCGATCGGCGTCAGCAAGTCCATGATCCGCCCGCAGATATTCTCCCGCACCGTTTCCAGCTTGATGCGCTCATTGGGATAGAGCGGCGTCAGGTTGTCGAACAGAATCTTGTTGCGGGCCTCCTCCGGCGAGGCGAAGTTGATCGCCTCCACCTTCACCAGGGCAAAGTACTTCTCCCCCTCGTGCGGCGGCCGCACCTGCCCGGAGATGGTGTCGCCGGTGCGCAGGTCGAAACGGCGGATCTGCGACGGGGAGACGTAGATGTCGTCCGGGCCGGGCAAATAGTTGTAGTCCGGCGATCGCAGGAAGCCGTAGCCGTCGGGCAGAATCTCCAGCACGCCTTCGGCGAAGATATGCCCCTCTTTTTCGCTCTGCGCCTGCAGAATCTTGAAGATCAAGTCCTGCTTGCGCATCCCGCTGGCGCCGGGCAACTCCAGCGTGCGGGCGATGCGAGCCAATTCCGTGATGTTTTTTTCCTTCAGTTCCGCGATGGTCATGCGAGTGGAACACGCGCCGCGGCGGCCGATCCCGAGAATCGCCCCGCCGCCTTTTCAGGTAGGTTTGCGCTGCCCCGCGGCCTTTACTTCCTTCCGCCGCCCCGCCACCATGGGCGGGGCGCCGCTGGCGGGCGCAACGTAAAATACGGGCGGTGAGAGGGAATTGAACCCGATGCGGTCCATCCGCAGAAGTTCAATAGAAGGACTGATCGTATCACGGCCCGCGCCATTAGGCAAGGGTTTCGGCCCATGGCGCTATTGGCTCAGCGCCAGTCCACGCTGGATCATGGCGTCCAGTTGGGCGTAATCCGGCGGCTTGGGCAGCGAGCAAAACGCCCCCGCGTCCCGTCCCAGCGCCAGCACCGACGTGTCGTTCACCGCCGTCAGCAGAATGGCCGGCAGGCGGCAGCCCAAAGCCCGGCTTTTCAACAGAAACTCGATGCCGTTCATGCCCGGCATGGCGATATCGGTGACGATCACGTCCGGAGTTTGGCTTTGCAGCAATTGCAGCGCCTCGGCGCCGCTGGCCGCTTCCACGCAGACGTAGTTGCGGCGCTCCAGATGCTCGCGGATGGACTCGCGCACCAGCGCGTCGTCTTCGACCAGCAAGACGCAGGTCGGCGGGCCGTTCCCGATCGGGTTCCCGTTGCCGCTGCCCGCAGCGCTCATGCCCTCACTACCACCCAATGCGCCTCAGCTTAAGCGCCTCCGCGCCATCGGGCAATTAGCAAACTAGTAAACAGCGGGCGGCGGCTAGCCGCGCGCCTGCGCCAGGGCGACGATTTCGGCGATCAAATCGCTGTACGACCGCCCGGCCTTTTTCGCCGCCATGGCGAACTCCGCCCCGCTCGCCAGCCAGGGGTTGGGATTGGCCTCCAGCACATAAATCTCATTTCGCTTGGTCAGCCGCATGTCAATGCGGCCGTAATCCCGCAGCTTCAGCGTGCGGTAGGCCGCCAGCGCCGTTTCCTCCAGCCGCTTGGCGGTGGCCTCCGGCAAATCCTCCACCGGCGCGGACTTGGTCACGCGGTAGCTTTCCGTCTCCTTTTCCCACTTCACCTCGGTGCTGGCGATGCGCGGCGTGCCCTCCGGCAACTTGGACAGATCCAGCTCGACCAGCGGCAGCACCGCCGGATCCTCGTTGCCCAAGATGGAGGCGTAGATCTCCCGGCCTTCGATGTATTCCTCGATCAGCGCCGGCGAGTCGAACTTGTCATGGATGTAATGAATCCGCTCCATCAGTTCCTTGATGCTGCCCACCACCGAATCCGCCTCGATGCCGATGGAGCCGTCCTCGGAGACCGGCTTGACGATCAGCGGAAACTCGATGTCATGCGCGTGGTCCAGCCGCCCGCGGTAGGAGGTGGCGAAAAACGGCGTCTTGATGCCGTGAAACGAGAACATCTTCTTGGCCAGCGCCTTGTCCTGCGCCAGGTAGAGCGCGTGCGGGCCGGCGCCGGTATACGGCGTGCCCAGCAGGTCCAAGAAGCCGGCGATCTGCATGTCCTTGGTGTCGTCGCCGGCGTAGGACTCGGTCAAATTGAAGATGACGTCGGCTTCCATCTTGGCCAGCGCGCAAAGCGAGGCGTTGCGGCCGTCCAGCAATTGATAGAACGGCTCGTGCCCGAGCTTCTCCAGCGCCTCGAAGATCTCTTCGTGATCCGGCTTGTCGCGCTTGCGGCGGCGGGAACGCCGCGGCGCGGACGGCGCGGCATCCTCCTCGCCCCAAACGTCGTACAGAACCGCGACTTTGAGCTTGGCCGCGGTCATGCCGCCGGCTCCTGCCCGCCGTTGCCCGATCCGCGGCGGCCCGCGCCCAGCCGCGCGGGTTGCGCGCCGGGCGCCGCGCCGCCCGGCGGACGGCGGTCATGGTTCCCGATCGCCTGTGGCGCCGCCATGCCCTGCATGGCCATGGCGGTGATGAAGGTCGCCAGTTCGGTCAAATGGTCGCGTTCCCGCCGCCGCTCCACGCGCAAATCCAGCCCGCGCAGGCGGCCCTCGATCGCCTCGACCAAGCGCTTCACCGCCGGGCGCCGCACGCCGGTCCAATAGGCCGCCTTATCGGTCAGCGCCTTGCGGTGCTCCCGCACCATGTCCGCCGCCCGCCGCCGCGCGTTCCGCGCGGGCGGAAAAATATCCCGTAAATCCGCATCCATCGCCGGATCGGCGGGCACGGCGGGCTGTTGCGCCGCCGCCGCGCGGTAGAACTCGCCGACGGTCATCTTCATTTCCCGCACCGTGAAGTCGGGACGCCCATGGCGCAGCACCGGCGCCCGTCCACCCACCTCCGCCGCCACCCGCTCCACATACTCCAGCTTGCCCAGCGCCGGCCAGTGGCGGTATTTCTCCCGCCATCCGGAGCCGGGCGTCAGCCACACGGCGAAGGTTTCGGCGAAGTCCTCGTCGGGGTGTTTCTGCGCATACCAGCCGGCGATATGCCGCACATAGT
>JAKAUF010000181.1 GCA_021827785.1 Acidobacteriota bacterium
GGCGCCGCGGGGCATGCCTGGGTTCGGGAGCGGTTCAGCAAGAGCCGCCAGTTAGCCGAGACGCAGGCCCTGTATCTGCGGGCCGCGGCGCGGCGGCGCGCACTGGGCGCGACGGCGCGGCTCGGCATTCCGGCGGAAGGAGGCCGGGCATGACCACCGCGGTGAGAATCGCCAGCGGCGCTCCCGCCAATCCCGCCGAAGGGCTGCGCGGCGAAATCCTCGCCGCCGCCGCGGCCGCCGGGCCGCGACTCGGGCCGACGGCGCAGGCGCTGGTGCTGACCGGCAGTGTGGCCCGTGACGAGGCTACGGTGACCCGCACGTCAAAGGGCTGGCGTGTCCACGGCGATGCGGAATTTCTCCTCATCCTTCCGGAAGGCGCCCGCCCAGCGCCGGCGGCGGCCGCAGCCGCGCGCGCCGCCGTCGCCCGCGCGCTATCGGCGCGGGCCATTGATTGCCCGGTCAGCCTTCACCTCGCCTCGCGCTCCTATCTGCGCCAAATGCGCCCGCATATTTTTGGCTGCGAGTTGCAGGTCCATGGGCGGGTGGCTTGGGGCCAGCCTGACGTCTTGGATGCGATGCCCCGTCTCGCCCTATCGTCCATTCCACCGGAGGACGGGTGGCATCTGCTTTCCAACCGCATCATCGAGTTCCTAGAAGCCGCCGCGAACGCCTCCGCGGCCCCGGATGCGGCGGATCTCGCCTACGCCGCGGTGAAGTTGGGCGCCGACATGGGCGCCTCGTTGCTGGTGGCGGTGGGTGCGTTTCAGCCTGGCTACCGCGTCCGCCAGCGGGCCTTGGCCGACTGGGCGCGGCAGCCGGCTCCCATCCGCATGGACCTCCCGGTGGCCGAAATCGCCGCCGCGGTCAGCGTTTGCACCGACTGGAAGCTCGGCGCCTCCGCATGGCCGCCGCCCGGCAGCGTTCGGGTCGCTCCTTGGATCGTCGGACTTGCGTTCCAGCTTTGGAAATGGGAGCTGCACCAATTGGCGGGCGGCTCACCCGCCGCCGCGGCGATGGCATGGGCCGACTGGCGCGCGAACTGGCGCCGCCATGCCGCGCGCCAACCGCTCTCGGCCCGGCTGCGCGGCTGGATGCATCTGTGGCGGGCGCGGCGGGCCTGGAGCGCGCCGCGGTCATGGGGGCATTGGGCGCGAATAGCGGGGGTGGCTTCGCCGCGGCTGTGGGTGTATCGCGCCGCAGCGGAGCTGCTTTCCACCTGCCCCGCTTGGTGCGCCGCCGGCGCGCATCCCGGCCCGGAATCCCTTCAGCCCCGGCGGTTCGAAGGGGACGCGAGCGGCGCCGGCGCCGCGCCCCGCGGCCGCAACAAACGCCCGTCCCTGGCGCCGCACCGCGCCGCGGCCCGGGGGTTGGCGCTGCCGGAATGCCTGCGCTGCCTGCCGGACCCAATACCCGCGCGCCGTGTTCCCGCCGCCGCGTGGGAGAGCCAGGCCGCCGCGATTGCCGCCCAGTATCACGCGTATTTGGAGGACACCCGCTCATGAGCGCGCCGCCGCCGATCTGCGTTCTGCCGGCCCCCACTGCCGCGCCACCCGTCCCTTGCGTCAGGCGCCTGCGGCCGCGCTGGCGGGACCGCCATGCCGCGCCGCTGCGCGACTTCCCCATTCGCGACGAAGTGCTGCTGCAATTTCTGCCGTTGCCTAGCAGTTCCGCGGTGCTGGAATTGGGGCCCGGCTGCGGCTACACCGCCTACTGGCTGGCGCCGCAGGTGCGGCGCTTGGCCTTGGTGGATATCGCCGCCGCCGCGCTCGGCGAGTTGCGTCAGGCGCTGCTCGGCCGCGGGCGGATTGAGTACGCCGTTGGGGACATCAGCCAGCCGGGGTCGCCCGCCGGCTTGCGTGGCGGCTTCGATGCCGCCTTTGGCCTGGATGTGTTTGAATATGTCGCCGATCCAGGGGTCGCACTGCGCAATCTGTGCGGCCTGCTGCGCTCGGGAGGGGAATTGCTGCTCAGCTTTCCGAATTTCCCCCCCGGCGAGGGCGACGGCGCGATCCGTTTCGCGACCAGCGATGAGTTGGCGGACCTGTTGCGCCAGGCGGGGTTTTCGCGCTGGCGTATCTCCACCATCCGGCTGCGGTTGGGGCCCCGCGCCCTGTATGCCGCCGCGCATGAATGGCCGCTGTTCCTGTTGCGGCAATTGCGCCGCTCGGCGGGAAAGCCGCGCAGCTATGACGGCACCTGGGCTTTTCAAGCGCGCCGGCACATGGCCCGCCTGCGTCCGGTGCTGCATCTGTATTGGATGGCGTTGGACCGCCTGTTGGCGCCGCTCGCGCCGGTGTTCGCGGTCCATCCGGCGCCCGCCGGCGCCGCGCTTTTGCGCCGCCAGGTGTTGGTCGAGGCGTGGAAATGAACCTGCTTTACCTCTTCCTTGAACCGCCCCTGCCGCCGGCCAATGGCCTTCGCATGCGCACCGGCGCCGTCCTGCGGGCGGTGGCCGCGGCCGGCCACGAGGTCCATTTGCTGGGCTTTGGTTCCCGCCAACAGGCCGCCGCTTTGCGCGCGGAGGGATGGGACGCCGATTTGGTCCCGGCCCCGGTGGGCAGCCTGTCGCAGTCCAGCCAACTGGCGCCCCGCTGTCGCGCGCTGCTGGCCGGCAGCGCGTATGCGATTGAGCGCTTCCAAAATCCCGAGCTGCGCCGCGCGATCGCCGCCTGGCTGGATGGCGGGCGCTGTGACGCCGTGCTGGTGGACACCATCTACCCGGCCGCCAATCTGCCCCCGCGCCTCGGCGTGCCCCTGCTGGTCAACTCGCACAACGTGGAGCACCTGCTGCTGCGGCGCTATGCGGAGTCGGAATGGCGGCCCCATCGCCGCGGCTATGCCGGCATCGAATGGCGGCGGCTGCGCGCCTTTGAGCGCCAACTCTTCCGCCGCGCGCGGCATATCTGGGCCTGCTCGCCCTTCGACCGCGAGTGCATCGCCCGCTTGGCCCCGGAGACGGCCTGCACGGTCCTTCCCAACACGGTTCCCATCCTGCCGGATCTGCCCACCGAGCCCGAGCGCGCCGGCACCGTGCTGTTCACCGGGGGCCTGGATTGGCTGCCCAATCGGCAAGCCGTGCTTTGGTTTCTGGACCGCGTCTGGCCGCGGCTGCGCGCCCAGGCGCCGGAAGCCCGTTGGGTGGTGGCGGGCCGCAACCCTCCCGCCGGCCTGTGCCGGCGGCTCGCCGACGCGGGCGTCGAAGTGCGCGCCAGCGTGCCGGACATGCGGGCCGTGTTCGCCGAAGCCAGCGTTTGCATCGCGCCGCTGCGCATCGCGAGCGGCACGCGGCTCAAGATCCTGGAGGCCGGCGCCTTGGGCAAGCCGGTGGTTTCAACCCGCCGCGGCGCCGAGGGCCTGAACCTGTCGCC
>JAKAUF010000342.1 GCA_021827785.1 Acidobacteriota bacterium
CGACCGCGTGGGGATGATGGTGCAGCCAAGGGCTGATCTCCATACCTCCAGGATATAAGGCGCGGCGCGCTTGGGGCGGGGTTCCCCGCCGCCGCGGCCGGACCGCGGGCGGGGCGGCGGACCAGGATGGAAATGAATTCCTAAATTCGCGCGACGAATTCACAAGGCTTGCGCGACAACAACGCCCGTTCAGGGAATGGGCGGTCCCGGGCGGCGAGTTCCCCAATCCTCGCATTTCGGCCAAATCCAAAGCCTGAGATGCTTCGATACAATGCCATTCGATTCAAGAAATTCGCAGTGGACGTAGGCGGCGCGCGAAACCGGCGCCGCCCGCGCCGCGGCGGCTCTCCAGGGGACGGGGGGCGCTTCTGGCCAATGGCGTTTGAAGTGCAAGACCAACCGGCAAGAGCGAACTCCGGTCCAGCAGGGATCAAATTCTATGGACAATGCGATGGCGATGAAGGCGAAGTTGATGGACGGTGGGCGCGGGCCAGCGGGGCGGATATCCGCGGATGCTTGCGCGCGTTTGTATCAGCAGCACGGTGCGCGGCTGTTCCGGCTGGCGTATTGGGTGCTGCTGGGCGACCGCCAGGCCGCGGCGAGGTTGCTCCACGGGGCATTCGCGCGCTGCGTCTCCGCCGCGTCCGCCGAGGATTCGGCGGAGCGCTTGGGCCACCAATGGGAGGGCCTCAGCGTGCGGGCATTACGCGAGGTGGCCCCGGCCGGCAAGGTGGATCACGATGCCGCGGCGGTGAACGTGGCCGCCCTGGAGCCGGAACCCAGGTTGGCGTTCTTGCTGCATGACGCATCCGGCTATTCCCTGGACCGTTGCGCCGAGTTGTTGCAGGTGCCGCCGGATGCCTGCCGCCGGCTGCTGTTCGCGGCGCGGTTGCAGCTGTGCCAAAGCGGCGGCTTATGGCGGGATGCGCCGGCTGCCTGAGCGCCGCGGGGGGAGCGACGGCGGGCGGCGAGACGGGAAGATGCGGCGTTGCGGGGCGGCAACGGCGGCTCCCGGGCCCCGCGCGATAATAACCGGGCGGATTCTCCCTGGTTGGGCTTGGAGTCGCGGCCGAAATTGCCGATTAGGATGGCCATGGGGGCGTCTTGGCCTGAGTTCGGGCCGCCTCGCGCCGGGGCGATGGCCAATTCCAATTCATTTCGTCCGGTTCGCCGCGCGCCGGAGCGCAGCGGCGCACGCGACTACCGGATTCTCTTCGAAAAGAATCTCGCGGGCGTGTATCGCACCAGCCTGGAGGGCCGCATTCTCGACTGTAACGACGCCTTCGCGCGCATCTTCGGGTGCAACACGCGCAGCGAAGCTTTAGCCATGACGGCGCAGGATCTGTATCCCAGCGCCGCGGCGCGGGAGGCTTCGGTGCGGCGATTGCGGGCGCAGGGATGGCTGGCCAACGCGGAAGAATGCCTGCGCCGGCGCGACGGTCAGCCGGTTTGGATCTTGGTGAATGAAACCCTCGTTCCGACGGCGGCCGGGAAGGCGCCGGTGATCCTCGGCACGCTCATTGACATTACCGAACGCAAGCGCGCCGAGGAGCGGCTGCGCCGGGAGCGCGACTTCAGCACCGCCGTGGTGGACACCGCCGGGCTGCTGGTGATCGTCTGCGACAAGGATGGGCGCGTGCTGCGCATGAGCCGCGGGGCCGTCGCCGCCACCGGGTTCAGCGAGGAGGAGGTGCGCGGCCAGTTCTGCTGGGAGGTGTTTTTACCCGAGGAGGACCGGGAACGAACGCAACAATGGTTCGCCGCGTTCGGCACGCTCACGGCGCCGGCCACTCCGCTGCGGGCCGAAGAGCGCTGCCGCACGCGCGATCACGGCGAACGGTGGATCGCCTGGAACATCTCCTGCCTGCGCGATGCGGCGGGCGGCGTGGAGTTCGTGATCGCCACCGGAATTGACGTGACCGAGCAGCGGATGCTGGAAAATCAGCTGCGGCAAGCGCAGAAGATGGACGCCATCGGCCAACTCGCCGGGGGCATCGCTCACGATTTCAACAACCTGCTGACGGTCATTACCGGTCATTGCGAAATTTTGCTGGAACCGGGCGCCGCCGCGAGCCAGCCGCCGGAGGCGCGGGTGGCCAAGATCAAATCCGCCGCGGACCGGGCGGTGATGCTGACGCGCCAACTGCTGGCCTTCAGCCGGTCCCAGGTATTGACCCCGCGGGAATTGGATTTGAACGCGGCGGTGCATTCGGTCTGCGACCTCTTGCGTCCCTTGCTGGGCGAGCAGGTCCAGTTGCGCACGCTGTTGCACCCCGCCGCCGGCCGGGTGAACGCCGACCCGGTGCAGGTCGAGCAGGTGATCATGAACTTGGCGATCAACGCCCGGGACGCCATGCCCGAGGGCGGGACGATCACGTTGGAAACCGCCAACACCGAGGTGGATGAGGCGTACCGCCGCGCCCGGCCCATGGTGGCCGCCGGCGGCTACGTCGTTTTGGCGGTCAGCGACACCGGCCAGGGCATGGACGCGGCGACGCGCGGCCGCATCTTCGAGCCTTTCTTCACCACCAAGGCGCGCGGCCGCGGAACCGGGCTGGGCCTAGCCACCGTCTACGGCATCGTCAAGCAGAGCAACGGCTTTATCTGGGTGTATAGCGAGCCTGGCCGCGGAACCACGTTCCAGATCTATTTGCCCCGCGTGGCGGAGCCGGCGCAGGAAGCAGCGCCCACGGCGGAGCCCGCCGGAATAGGATCCGGGGAGACCATTTTGGTGGTTGACGATGACCGGGATCTGCGGGGGCTGGTGCGGGAACTGTTGGTCCGGCACGGCTATCGCGTCGTGGAGGCGGAAGGCAGCCGGGCGGCGGCGGTGGCGCGGCGGCAGCGATTCGACCTTTTGCTGACCGATCTGCTCCTGTCCGAGACCACGGGAACGGAACTGGCGGAGCGCTTGCGCCGCATCCAGCCTGGCTTGCGGGTGGTTTATGCCAGCGGCTATACACGCGCGGCCGCCGAGGCCTGTGGCTTGCTCCCGCCGGGCGAGGCATTTCTCGGCAAGCCCTTCACCGTCCGCGCCCTGGCGGCAAGCCTGGGTGAAGCGGTCCGTGTCCCCGCGCCCATGGCTACCTAGCGCGCGGCGACCCGGCGGGGCGAGCGGGGCGGCCGTCCCGCGCTCGCCCGCCAGCGCAGCTAACGGCTGTGCGGACAGCACTGCGTCGAGCATGCGCCGCCCGCGCATTGGCGGTGGGCGCAACTGGCGCTTTGCGGCGTCAGTGCCAGGCCGGCCACGGCCATCGCCGCGACGCTGAGCCCGACGAGCAATACGTTTTTGATCTTCATCGTCTTTCCTCCTTTCTCCCCGCGCCGGCGCCGGCGCGAAGCGACTGTGGCCTC
>JAKAUF010000447.1 GCA_021827785.1 Acidobacteriota bacterium
ATCTCCGCCAATATCGCCCAGCTGCGGGCCCGCGTGGCCATGACCCCCGCCGTCCAGGAGCGGCTGGCGGCGGTGCAGCGCAACTACAAGATCGCCACCGACAACTACGAATCACTGCTCAAGAAGCGCGACGCCGCGCAGATGGCCGCGGCCATGGAGGCGCAGGCCGACGGCGAGGAGTTTCGCGTCGTGGACCCGCCCAGCCTGCCGCAGCGCCCCGACAAGCCCGCGGTCGCCAAGCTCAGCCTGCTGGCCGTGCTCTTCGGCCTGCTAGTCGGCGTGGGCCTGGGCTTGGCGCGGGAGTACGCCGACCCGGTCGTGCGCAACGAGCGCGACGTCGAGTATTACCTGGGGACCACGGTGCTGGCCCAGGTGCCGCTGGTGCTCGCCGCGCCGGAACGGCGGCGGCAACTGCACCGCCAAATGCTGATCGGCGGCCTGGCGCTGGCGCTGGTCGCCGGCGCCGCCATGGTGGCGTTCTTGCACGGGGCCACGTGGCTGGCCCGGATGGGTTGGTAGCCGCCATGAAACGGGAAATGAACAGCCTAGGCTTGATCCCCGCCAAAGATGACGAGGCGCTGGCGCCGGAGCTCCATCTGGCCGCGCGGCAGCAGGACAAGCTTTTGGCCCTGCCCGCCGCCCCTGGCGCCACCGTGGCCCGCCTCACCGCCTGGGAGCAGCTGCGCGTGCTGCGCACCCGCATCGTCGAGGCCGCGCGCGACCGCGACCTGCGCCGCATCCTGATCACCAGTTCCGTCGTCGGCGAGGGCAAGACGCTGCTCGCCGCCAACCTGGCCCTCAGCCTCAGCCAGCTGGAGGATAAGCGCGTCCTGCTGGTGGACGCCGACCTCCGCCGCCCCAGCCTGCACCACGTCTTCGGCCGCTCCGTCGAGCTTGGCCTGGGCGACCTGCTGGCCGGCGGCCCGCGCTGGTCGCAGGCCGTCATTCCGCTGCATGCCCGCTTGGATTACCTGCCCTGCCGCCCCGCGGCCGAGCAGTCGGTGGAGCTGCTCAACCGCCGGCGCATGAAGGATCTGATGGAGGAAGCCGCCGCCGGCTACGACCTGGTGGTGGTGGATTCCGCCCCGCTCAGCCCCATCGCCGATACCCAAGTCCTGGTGCGCCTGGTGGACGCCGCCATCCTGGTCGTCCGTTCCGGCGTCGCCCCCTATCCGCTGGCGCGGCAGTCGGCGGCGCTGCTGGAACCCAAATTGCTCGGCGTCGTCCTGAACGGCGTCGAGCGCGTCACGCGGCGCGACTACGCCTACGGCTACTACGCGCCGCACTACCAAGAGGACGGCACGCGATGAGTCCTCGCCGCAAGGTTTTGCTGGTCCCGATTGCGGCGGCGCTGGCGCCGCGCATCGTGGACACCCGCAACGCGCTCGGCGCGATGCGGAGCGAGAAGGTGTACGGGCTGTAAGCGGGCGGCCCCGGCGCCGGGCGCGCGGTTTGCGCCCGGCACGGGATCGCCCGCCGGACCGGGAACGAACGGGCGGGGTTGCGCCACTCGTCGTTCCGTGGCGGCATAAGCCGCCGGTCCCGACAAATTTTGGCGGAGCGCCGCGGTTCGGGCGCGGCCGCCGCGGTGAGGGTCACTAGGCCGCTGAAGTGACAGGGCGGAGCTATCTATATGGCGACACGGAACACGGCAATTGAAGCTTCTCAGCCTTGGGATGGCGTGGTCGAGCCGGCGCAGTGGTTTGCCGCCTGCACCCGCTCCCGCCACGAAAAAATGGTAGCCGACCAGCTGCGCGGCAAAGGCGTCGAATTCTTCCTGCCCCTGGGCCATACCGTGCGCCGCTGGCAAAGCCGGACCGCGGAGGTGGATCTGCCGCTGTTTCCCGGCTACGTCTTCGTCCGCATCCCGCTTGCGCAGCGCCTCCAGGTCTTGACCGTGCCCGGCGTGGCCTATCTGGTCGCCTCCGCCGGCCGGCCCCTGCCGGTGCCCGAGGAACAGCTCCTGACGCTGCGCGACCGCCTGAGCGCCGGCGTGCTCGCCGAACCCCATCCCTATCTCGCCGTCGGCAGCCGCGTGCGCGTGCGCCGCGGTCCGCTGGCGGACCTGGAGGGCGTGCTGCTGCGCAAGCACGGCCAGAGCCGCCTCATCGTCTCCGTGGACATGATTCAGCGCTCCGTCGCGCTGCACGTCGAGGCCTGCGACGTCGAGCCGTTGCCGGCGGCGCACGCGCCGCTGTGGGCGGCCGGCGTCGCGGGGGTGCGCTGAGGCGCGCGCCATGCGCCGACACTGCCGCCGAATCGGATTGGGATTGGTCCTTATGGCATTAGCCGGAACCACTACATTGCGTGCCAGTGACCGCAGCCAGTCGGCCGCGCCGGCCCCAGCGGCGGCCCCGGCGGCCTCGCCCGCGGCCCGGCCCGCGCGCAAAGCCCCGCCGGCCCAGCCCGCCTGCGGCGCCAAACCGGCCCCGGCGGCAAAGCACTCCAAGCCTCATGTCGAGCTGACCTGGCAACCCAGCCACTCGCCAAATTTGATGGGCTACAACGTCTACCGGGCGGAATCGCCCACCGGCGCCAAGCAGCTGCTCAACCCGACGCCCATTCCCGAGACCTGTTATGAAGACCGCGCCGTCCAGCGCGATCACACCTACTACTACGTGGTCCGCGCGGTGGCCGCCGACGGTTCGCTGAGCTCGCCGTCGAATGAAGCCACCGCGCCGATCACGCTGCCCGGCCGCGCCCGCAGCCACCAGCAGCCCGCCGGAGCAACGAGAGGGGAGTCACATGTCCACCATGGAACAAATGCTGCCGCCAAGCGATAGCCGGTTCTCGGCGCCCGGACGCACCGCAGTGGCCCTGCCGGAATCCGCCTTCGTGCCCATGCTCTGCTTGGAGCGCAAGCGCGCCGAGCGCAGCGGCCGCTCCTTTCTGCTGACCTTGATCGCCCTCGCGGGCGAAGGGCTGTACCTGGCGCCCGGGGACTGCGACCAGCTCGGCGCGGCCCTGGCCGGCATCAAGCGCGAGACCGATTTCTGCGGCTGGTATGAGACCGGCCGCAGCTTCGGCCTGGTCTACACCGACATTGACGGCGCCGAGCCCGCCGCCCTCCGCGCCGCCGTGCGCGACCGCGTCCGCGCCGCCTGGACCGGCCGCCTCAGCCCCGCGCAGTGGGCCAAGGTCGAGTTCGCCTTCCATTGGTTCCCGGAGACCCCCGGCGCCGAGGCCCTGCCCCCCGAGCCCGCCCTCTATCCCGACCTCGCGCCGCGCCGCGCCGGCCGCCGCCTGGCCCGCGCCATGAAGCGCGGCATGGACGTCGCCGGCAGCCTCGCCGCCCTGGCCCTGCTCTCGCCCGTCTTCGCCCTGGCCGCGCTAGCCATCAAGCTCACCTC
>JAKAUF010000053.1 GCA_021827785.1 Acidobacteriota bacterium
CCACCAGCCGCGCCGCCGGCCGCGGTCCCGGCCGCGTCTGCTCGATCGCCGCCGCTTCGCCCGTCACCGGCGGCGGAATCGCGTGCTTCGGCGGCGGCGGTGGCCAATGCGGCATTTTGCCATGATGCTTGGCGGCGTACCGGGCCCGGAACATGGCGATGTACTTCGCCCGCCGCGCCTGCATCGCCTGCCGCGACAGCGGCGGCGGGGCTTGGGCGATCAACTGCGCCAACGGCGCCGAGGTGTCGTGCGCCACCGCCGCCTGGACCGTTACCGGGCCGGGGACCATCGTCGCCGGCTTATTCGCTGCCCCTTGGCCCGCCGCCGCCGTCCGCGGCCTCTGCCCATGGCTGCACGCCATGGTCAGGAAAGGAAGCGCCAAGCCCAGAGCCAGCGCGGTGGTTTTTGCACCCGTCATAACATTCACGAATGTATACAACGCGGCTCCGATGTCAAGCGAAAACACCCCCGAAATGGGGGCCCCGGGTCCAATTCACGGCGCCCTGGCCTCGTTCCTTCCGCCCGCCACCGGGAGCTGGCGCAACGCCGCCGCCTGCGCAACGAAAGTGGGATAGCCGTCCTCGGCTGTCATTCGCCGCGAACTCGCGCCACCCGGCGGCGGTCCTTGGGGCGCGGGCCGCCGGCCCGCCGCCATCACCCGCTTTGACTCCGCCGTCGCCGCGGCCGCGGCCTCGCCGCTGCGCCGGCGGCCATGCCGGCCGGGCAGTCATAGTGACGAGTTTAGTGACAAAATTTCCGGCTTCCCGGACTGATTCTAAAAGACTTGCTGAGATGCTCCCTGCGAAAATGTCAGTCCCGTGTCGCTGCAATTTCGCCATCGCGGGGCGCCCCAGCGTCACGCTTGGAAGACCCGTCTCAGCCATACGAGTCACCGTACACATAGGCCGCCCTGGGGCGCCTGCCGGCCCGGGTAGGGAGACGGGGTGGTCCGGGCGCCATCAGGGGTGTTGGCGGCGCCCGCCGCCCCGTCCCGCGCGCTGTTTGAAAACCCGCGCGATCGTCCCGGGCGCACGGCGCCGCCGCCATGCCCGCCATTGCCCCGGGCGGCCGCGCTACCAATGTGGCCGGAGCGGCGCAAACCGATACACCCGCAGCCGCCGGGCGCCGAACTCCGCCTCGACCGCGCCCAGCCGGTCAGTGCGGAAAATGTGGGCGCCGGCGGCGGCCAGATGGCGGAGTACGGAGCGGTCCGGAAGGCCGTAGTTATTGCCGGCGCCGACCGAAATCACCGCCGCGGCGGGATGCACCGCCGCCAGAAACGCCGGCAGCGAGGAGGTCCGGCTGCCGTGGTGCCCGACCTTTAGGACCGCGCTGGCCAAGGGCATGCCGCTGGCCAGCATCTCCCGCTCGCCTTCCGCCTCGGCATCTCCTTCCAGCAGCATCGCCGCCCGGCCGTCGCTGATGCGGATGACCATGGAATCGCGATTGCGCGCATGCGCGCCGGCGCGGTAACTCCGCGGCGGCAGCAAAACGTCCAGTTCGGTCACGCCCACGCGGAAGCGCTCGCCCTCATACCGCCGGCAGATGCGGATGTCGAGCCGGCGCGCCAGGGCCAGCAGGTTTTGCACCGCCGCCTCGCTCGGCAGCGACCATGTCACCCACAACTCTTGCGGCAAAAAATGCCGCAGGATGAACGGCATTCCGCCCATGTGGTCCATGTGCCCGTGCGTCAGCAGCACGGCGTCCAAATGGCGCAGGCCCAGCGACCAAAGATACGGCGCCACCACCGCGCGGCCGGCGTTGAAGCCGGAAAAGGTCTTCGGCCCCGCGTCCACCAGCAGCGTCCGCCCGCCCGGAAACGTGACCAGCAGGGAGTCTCCCTGGCCCACGTCCAGCGTGGTCAGCGTCAGCCCCGGCGGCAGCCGCGGCGGAAAGGGAAGCCACGCCAGCGCCGCCGCCAAGACCGCCACCGCGCCCGTCGCCGCCGCCATGCGCCGCCCGCCCCGCCGCGCCGCCCATAGCCAAGCCGCCACCGCCGCCGCGAACACGGCCAGCATCCATCCCGGCGGCGTCGGTGTCCGCGCCGCCGCGAGCGGCCAGCCGGCCGCGGCATGCGCGAATCGCAAGATCCAGCCCGCGCCGCCCGCCAGGGCATGCCGCGCCAGCGCCGGCGCCGCGCCAAACGTCATTTGCAGCGCCGCCAAGCACCACGCCGCCGGCAGCAGCAGGCTCACCGCCGGAACCACCACCGCGTTCACCGCTCCCGCCCAGGGCGCGGCGCGATGGAAGTAGCTGATCATCAGCGGCGATAAACCCCATTGCAGCACCAGCGACACCAGCACGACCTCGCCCAGGGCCAACGCGCCGCGCATCGTCCATGCCGCCAGCCGCGCCGCCGGCCGCCCCCAGCGCGCCAGCCGCAGCCGCAGGCTCGCCCGCCACGCCGCCAGCTCCGGCGGGAAGGCTTCGTCATAGCCCGCGGAATCCAGCTGCCGCAGCGCGTGCAGCCGCGGCGCCGTCGTCGCCGCCAGCAACGGCGCCACCACCCCGGCCAGCAGCGTGGCCGCGCCGAAGGACAATTGGAATCCAGGCGTCAGCAGATCGAACGGCCGCCACAGCAGCAGCACGAACCCCGCCGTCCCGACGGCGTTCAGCGGCCGCCGCTCCCGGTACCAATAGCGGGCGATGAAATACACCGTCAGCATCAGCAGCACGCGCAACGTCGGCGTCCGCCCCGCGATCACCCAGGCATAGCCGGCCAGCAGCGCCAGGCAGACGAACGCCGCCGCCGGCGCCGGCACACGGCAGCGGCGCAGCAGCCCCACCAAAAATAGCGCCAGGATGCCCAGGTGCAGACCCGCGACCACCAGAACGTGATAGATCCCGTCCACCTGGAAGTCGCGCCGCGTCCTGCGTCCCAGCCGCGCGTTGTCGCCCAGCAACATCCCGCGCAGCAGCGCATTCACCTGTGCCTGCCGCCGCGGCGGCGCGATCCGGTCAATCGCCTGGCTCAGCCGCGCCCATAACGCGGCCCGCAACCGCAGCGGCCAGGGCCCCTGAATGCCCGCCATCCGCCGCAGGTCCCGCGGGTGCAGGCTGGCGGTGAAGTCAATACCCGCGCGCCGTTCGGAGCGGGTGAAATCCCCGACGCCCGGGTCGCCGTAGCCGTGCAGGCGGCGCAGATGCGCCGTCATCTCCACCGCCCGCCCTGCGGTAAGGCCCGCCACCGGCATCGCCGTGTCCAAATACACCCGCACCGCGCCGCTCACGCCGGTGATGCCGCCGGGTGCGGCGATGTAGGCGGCTTGCAGGTCGAAGCGCTGGTAGTCGCGAATCAGCTCCGGCGTGTCCCGCAAATACCCGCCGAGCACCACCGTGCCCTTCGCGCCGTGCTGCCAGCGCGCCACCGCCGCCGCCAGCGAATCCGGCGTTGGCGTCCGCTGCGCCCGCCATCGTGCCCAGCCCCAGCCGCCGGCGGCCAGCAGCAGTAGCGCCCCTGCGCCGGCGGACCAACGCCGCGCCCCCGGCCGCCAGCGCGCCCAGCCGAGCAGCGCAACGCCCAGCGCCGCCGCCACCGCCGCGGCGGTCCAGCCCGCTCCCGTCGCCGCGGCGGCGATGCCGGCGGCGAAGGCCAAAGCGGCGAAAAACATCGGCTGCATGCGCGGTTCCGTCCGCGCCGATCCTAGCCGCCGCGCCGGTCCCGCGGCAATCCTCCCAAATGGGCTGGGCCTTCTCCCAAGCTCGCCGCGCCCACCCCTATATCCTGGTAGGGAGGAGGAATCCAGAGATGGCAGACAAACACGCGCAGGAGATGCCGCGGCGGCGGTTGGGCAAATTGGAGGTTTCGGCTCTGGGCTTGGGCTGCATGGGCATGTCGGACTTTTATGCCGGGCATGGCTCCGCGGCCGAGGCGGAAGCCATTCAGGTCATTCACCGCGCCCTGGACCTCGGCGTCAGCTTTCTGGATACCGCCGACATGTACGGCGTCGGCCGCAATGAGGAGCTGGTCGGGCGGGCGCTCAAGGGCCACCGTTCGCGCGCCGTCCTGGCCACTAAATTCGGCAACGTCCGCGGCGCCGACGGCAGCTATTTAGGCGTCAACGGCCGGCCGGAATACGTCCGCCAGGCTTGCGACGCCAGCCTGCGCCGCTTGGGCGTCGAGACCATTGACTTGTATTACCAGCACCGCGTGGACCGCAGCGTGCCCATCGAGGAAACCGTCGGCGCCATGGCCCGCCTGGTCGAGGCGGGCAAAGTGCGCTTCCTGGGCTTGTCGGAGGCCGCGCCGGAGACCATCCGCCGCGCCCACCGCACCCATCCCATTGCCGCCCTGCAGACCGAATATTCCCTTTGGACGCGGGATCCGGAAACCGGCGTGCTCCCGGTCTGCCGCGAGCTGGGCATCGGCTTCGTCGCCTACAGCCCCTTAGGCCGCGGCTTTCTCAGTGGCGCCATCCGCTCCGCCGCCGACCTGCCGGAAGGCGACTGGCGGCGGCAAAATCCCCGCTTCCAAGGCGAAAACCTGCATCGCAACCTGGCGCTGGTCGCGCGCGTCGAGGCCGTGGCCCGCGACAAAGGCTGCACGCCGGCGCAACTCGCGCTGGCCTGGCTGCTGGCGCAGGGAGAGGACGTTGTTCCCATCCCCGGCACCAAAAAACTCAAGCGGCTTGAAGAAAACGCGGCGGCGGCGGCGATCACGCTCAGCGCCCAGGAATTGGAAACCTTGAATGCGGCTCTCCCGCCCGGCGCCGCGGCCGGAGAGCGCTACCCCGAGGCGGGGATGCAGGCCGTCAACGTATAAGCGGGCAAGATTGCTTGGCGCGGGCCCCAGCGCGGCTACGCCGCGCGTCCCGCTTACGCGCCGGCTGGGCCGGGGACCCCAGCCCGCCCCAGCCCAGCCGACGCGCCGCTGGGGGCCGCGTTGCTTGCCGGGGGCGGGCTGCCCTGCGGAATTTCGCGGCCTTTCCGCGTCCGCTTTGCTCCCCGAGCAAAAGGCGCGGCCCCCGCGGCAGGCGCCGCTGGCGGCCATCGCCGCATCGCCGTTATGCGGCTCGATGCCGCCCGGCGGCGCTGCGTGTGGTCCCGGTCTTGCCGCTGGCGGCGGCCCGGCTGCGCGATTTGGCGCGGGTGCTGGTGGCGCGCGGCGCGCGGCTTCCGCCCGAGCCCCGGCTTCCCGCGCCGCCGCCGCGGCCGCTCACCGCGCTGCGCCCACCGGCTGCGCCACGCCCGCGCCCCGCGGGCGCCTTGCTCTGGCTGCGTCCGGCCCCGCCTTTGCCCGCCAGCAAATTGATCCGCGTGCCGGCGCGGGCCGGTTTTGCGGCGGGCTGCCGCCGCGCCTTGGCCTGCACCGTCTCCGGATAGACGATCTTGTGGAAGCGGCTGCCGGGCTTGTCGTCGTAGACCAGTTCCAGCCCCTTGCGGTCAAACACGGTGAAGAACTCGTCCCAGTCCACCGCGGTCAATTCCTCCGCCCGTTTCGGGTCGAACTCGAATCGCAGCATGCCACCGGTGCGGCTCACCACGGCGGGGCAGGCGCCGCGTTCTTGCGCCCAGCGCTGAATCTCTTCATGGTCGCGGGTAGTTTGCGAAGGCATGTTTGGCTCCGGTACGCCCGTTGGGCGCAACCCCCCGGTAGAAGCCTAGCAGCAGAGAAGGGTTGCCCTTGCCTCCGCCCCTCGCGGCAGTGGAAAACACTTGGACCGACGCTCCGGTCCATGCGCCGGCCGGAGGCGGCGGCGCGCACCCGGCAGCCGAGCCGCGCTGACACGCTGCGCCGTGAGCACGGCCGGACTCCCGGCCCGTTGCGGGGCTAGCTGTTGGAGTCGCCGTTGCCGACGCGCTTGTAGCCGATCATGTCTTCAATCGTCGAAGTGGCGCCGCTGGGCGCGTGCCGGTAGGCCTCCAGCGCTTCCCGGTCGCCGTGGTGCAGCATGGAGCGCAGGCTGAGGCCGACTTTCTTGTCGCTGGGACTCAGCTTGATGATTTTGAACTCGTACTCGTGCCCCACTTCCAGCGGCGCGCCGCCGGTGACCTCCGGATTGACCTCGGAGTTGTGGCACAGCCCCTCGATGCCGTCCTGCAACTCCACGAAGGCGCCGAAGGCGGCGATGCGCACCACCTTGCCGGGCAGCACGTCGCCCAATTGCCGCGTCTCGAAGAAGCTTTCCCAAGCGTCGGGCTCGAGCTGCCGCATGCCCAGCGAAAGGCGCCGGTTATCGGCGTCAATGCCCAGCACCTTGGCCCGCACCTTGTCCCCCTTCTTCACCACCTCCGAGGGATGCTTGATGCGCTTGGTCCAGGAGAAATCGCTGATGTGGATCAGCCCGTCAATTCCGTCCTCGACCTCGACGAAGGCGCCGAAGTCGGTCAGATTCCGCACCCGGCCCTCGATGATCGTCCCGGGGGCATAGCGCTCGTGCAGCGACTCCCAAGGATTGCTTTGCGCCTGCCGCAGCGATAGGGACATGCGCCGGTCGCCCGGGTTCACTTCCAGCACCACGCATTCGATTTCGTCGCCCACGTTGACCAGCTTGCTGGGATGCTTGGCCCGCTTCGACCAGGACATTTCGGAGATGTGAATCAGTCCCTCGATGCCTTGCTCCAGCTCCACGAAGCAGCCGTAGTCGGTGATGCTCGCCACCTTGCCGCGCACCCGCGCGCCGATGGGATAGCGCTCGGCGGCGTCGGACCAGGGATCGGGCAGCAATTGCTTGAACCCCAGCGAGACCCGCATCTTCTCGCGGTCGAACTTGAGCACCTTGACGGTGATTTCATCGCCGGGGCGCACCAGCTCGCTGGGATGCCCGATGCGGCCCCAGGAGAGATCGCTGACGTGCAGCAGCCCGTCCAAGCCGCCGATGTCCACGAACACGCCGTAGTCGGTGATGTTCTTGACCACCCCGCTGATGACTTCGCCTTCGGCCAGGGAGGCCAGCGTGTGCTCGCGCCGCAGCGCGACTTCTTCTTCCAGCACCGCCTTGCGCGAAACCACCACGTTGCCACGCTTTTTGTTCAGCTTGATGATGCGGACCCGCACCTCTTGTCCCAGGTAGCCGTCCAGGTTGTGCACGGGGCGCGTATCCAGCTGCGAGCCGGGCAAAAACGCCTTGATGCCGATATCGCAGGCCAGCCCGCCCTTGATGCGGGACACGATATGGCCCTGAATGATGGTGTTTTGCTGGTGCGCCAGCTCCAGGTCGTCCCACAGCCGCAGGCGCACGGCGCGCTCATGGGACAGCAGCACTCCGCGTTCCGGCTCCTCGCGCTCCACCACGACGTCAATGACGTCGCCGGGACGAACCGTGAGCTGGCCTTCGGCGTTGGTCAGCTCGCGGATGGGAACAATGCCTTCGCTTTTCCGGCCGACGTCGACGATAACGGCGTCGCCGGTGACTTTCAGGACCGTGCCTTTCAGGACTTCGCCTTCGGCGGCCTGGGTCTGTTGTTCGTAGTTGTCGAGGAGGGTTTGGAAATCTTCCATGGGAGGGATAACGAGGTTGGTCCGCCGGTGCGCCCAACGGGCCGTGGCGTGGCGATGTATTGTGGCCCCGAGGGAAACGCCGGGCCGCTGGCGGGAGGACCAGAGACGGAAAGCGGGAGCGGAACGCTAACTAATTTCCGCCACTATTTCCAGCAGGGTCACGGGCGCGCGGCGACCGGAATTCAGCGGGGGCGCAACCCCCATAATACGAGGCTTTCCCCGTCTCTGTCAACCGCCTGCGGGGCGCATAGGCCCGCTCGCTTTCCCCGCCGCGGGCCCGCCGCCCGGCTATCGCCCGCCGGGGCCGCCGTGGCTGGGGCCATGGGACGCCTTATGCCGCTTGGCCGCGCGGCGTTTGGCGCGGGCCGCCGGTCCGTTGGCGTTGGAGATGTCCAAATGGCGGGGCCGCGCCGGCTGGCGGGCAGGATGGGCCAGGGCGGCGCTTTGCGCCGATCCGGTGACTTGAATGAAATCGGCCAACCGGTCCAACTCCCGCCCCACGCGCGCCAGGTCGGCATTCAGCACCGCGCCCTCGCCGGGTCCGCCGCGCGTGGTCACCAGGCCCCCCGCCCGCAGTCCCACCTGATACACCGCATCCACGTCGCGATACAGGCGGAACGCCTTGCCCACGTCCTGCGGCGAGCGCACCACCGCCGCCACCAAGCCGGGGACCGCTTGGGATACGTTGCGCTCGATCGCCGCCACGCCGGCGCGGTATTCCCGCCGGCGCTGGGAACTGGCGTGAATGGATTGGGCGGGAATCGCGGCCAGCGTGGTTTCCAGTCCCTGCACCGAGGCCAGCAGCGCGTTGGCCGTGACGCCGGCGCTGGCCGGCGCCGCGGCCGGCGCCGGATTCTGCCCGCTTGCCACGCCCGGCAGGGCGGTCGCGATCACCGCCGCCAGCCAAAACGAATGCACCCTGGATGCCCACTTCATCGCCATCACTCCTCTTCGGATTCTACCCTTCCCGCGCGGGCCTTTTCATTCACTGGCGCCGCCGGGCCCCACTGGCGCCGCCGCGGTCCGCTCAGGGCTCCGCTATTGGCTCTGGTTCAGCACCCGTTCGTACAACGCCTCATAGAGCGGAATGATGCTGCTGGCGCAGAAATATTCCTCAGCCCGCTGGCGGCCTGCCTGGCCCATGGCTCGCAGGCGGTCCGGATCGCGCAGCAGCTCCACGGCCGCCGCCGCCATGGCGCCCACGTCCCCCACCGGAAATAGGCAGCCGGTGACGCCGTCCTCCACCAATTCGGGCACGCCGCCGACGCGTGTGCCCACCGTGGGCACCTCGTGCGCCATCGCTTCCAATGCCGCCAGCCCAAAGGATTCCATCTCGCTAGGCAGCAACATCAGATCGCTGACGCTCAGCAAGCGATGAATCGCGTCCTGCTTCCCCACGAACGTCACCCGGTCGGCGACGCCCAGTTCCCGGGCGCGGCGCTCCGCCTGGCCGCGGTCCGGGCCGTCGCCGACCATCAATAGCCGCGCCGGCGTCTGGGCCGCGACGCGGGCGAAGATCTCGACCGCGTCCAGCACCCGCTTCACCGGCCGGAAATTCGACAGGTGCACCAGCAGCGGCTCCCCCGGCGGGGCGAAGCGGGCGCGCAACTGCGGCAACGGCCGGCGGTGATACCGGTCGCAGTTGACGAAGTTGGGAATGATCTCGATCGGCCGGTGCACGTCGAATTCGGTTTCCGTGGTCCGGCAAAGATACTCCGAGATTGCCGTGACCCCATCGCTGGCCTCGATGGAAAAGCGCGTGATCGGCAGATAGCTGCGGTCGGCGCCGACCAGCGTGATGTCCGTGCCGTGCAGGGTGGTGATGAAGGGCAGGCGCCGCGCCTTGGTCATGGCGCGGGCCAAAAACGCGCTGACCGAATGCGGAATGGCGTAGTGCACATGCAGCAGGTCGAGCTTTTCGTTCTCCGCCACCTCCGCCATGTGGCTGGCCAGCGCCAGCGTGTAGGGCGGGTAATCGAAGAGCGGATAGGTCGCGACCTCGACCTCGTGATAGAAGATGCGGGGCTGGTCGGTGTTCAGGCGGATCGGCTGGGCGTAGCTGATGAAGTGGATTTCGTGGCCGCGCTCGGCCAGTTCCCGGCCCAGTTCGGTGGCGACAATGCCGCTGCCGCCGTAGGTGGGATAGCAAGTGACGCCGATCCGCATGCCTTCAGGCTAGCAGGAAGCCTGCCTCACCCCGCCGCGGGCGGCGGTGGGCGGGCGATTGGGACCGGATGGCGCGGAGAGTTTTTGCTTCCGGAAAAGAGAAAGGCCGGCTCGCTTCCCCCCGGATGAGCCGGCCCGTCCTGACTGATCGTGCGCGTCTTGTTACGCGAGCGATGAGACGCTCATTCTGGAGCATGCCGCTTGCCAAAGCCGCATGACGGCGAAAGGCGGCGAAAAGTAAGGTGTTTTGCCCAGCCGGCCGAGCCGGCTCGCGGCGGGGGCGCGGGCGCCCGTCACCTTTCGTTACGGTTCTGCCGCCGGTCGCGCCTTGTTCCGGGGCCAATGCCGCCAGACGAAGAACCCCGCGGCCAGCACCAGCAGCGCCAGGACGGCGCTGTCGAAATCATGGAAGGAGCCGCTGATCCGCCGCCAGTGCTCGCCGAGGCGATAGCCGATGTAGGCCAGCAGCCAGCACCAGGGCAGCGAGCCGAGGAAAGTGTAGGCGTGAAACTTGCCCAACGGCATGCGGCTAATGCCCGCCGGCAACGCGATGAAGGTCCGCACCACGGGCAGCATGCGGGAGAAAAACACCGTGGACTCGCCATGGCGGCGAAACCATTGATCCGCCATATCCAAATCCTGCCGCCGCAGCAGCAGCCAGCGGCCATGCCGTTCCAGCCAGGGACGGCCGCCGTGGGCGCCCACCCAATACGCCACCGCGGAGCCTAGATTGGAGCCGAGCGCGCCGACGACGGCAATGGCGGCGAGGTCAAAGCGCCCCGTCCAGGCTAGGTAGCCGGAGAAGGGCAGGATGATCTCCGAGGGCAGGGGTATGCAGGCCGATTCGATGGCCATCAGCAGCAAAATGCCGCCGTAGCCGAGGTGGGAGATGACCTGGATGATGGCGGTCCCGAGCGTGGCCGCGATCCGCGCGCTCAGCGCCGGAGTGGCTGCCGCCAGCAGCACGGTCATGATTCCGTCGCGGCCGGAGAGCTTTCGTTGAACTCAGCGGATTCCTGGGTATAACCGGGCAGCGGTGCGCTGCCGGGGCGCAGCTTCAAGCGCACCGTTTCCTCCCCCTCGACGCGGCGCAAAATGGCGAAGCGGTCGAAGAGCTGGGCGTAGACGCGCGTGACCAAGAAATGGGAACCGGTGGCGTCTTGCCGCCAGATTTGGCCGGCAGCGATGGTGGCTTGAGGCATGGTGAGTCATTTCCAGTTTAGCCGACCCCCCGCTGGCGCGCCCCGGCCGATGGAACAGGTGGCGGCGGGAGCTTTCCCCGCGTGGGTGGTCCCGGCGGGATCGCCGGGGCCTGGCCAAGACGGCGCCGTGGCGCGCTGGGGTCCGGGCCTTCGGTCCGCCGCCGCCCGAGTGCGGGTACAATGCCGCTGTGCTTCGCCGCTTGCTGCTCGTCACCGCCGCCGCGACGTTCTTGGCGGCCGCCGCCTACGCGGGGTCGCCGCCCGCGCCTTTTCGCCATTTCCGCGTCACGGTGTACATCCCCGTCAACATCGTGCAGCGCATGGCCGCCGATCCCGGGTGGATGCGGAGCAGTTGGCGCACCTTGCGCCGCCGCTTGCCGGTGAATGAGGTCTTCATCGAGAGCTTCCGCGGCGGAGACACCGCGACCGGGGCGGAGCTGGAGCGGGTCCAGCGCTTCTTCCAGGCCCAGGGCGTGCAAACCGCCGGCGGGATCGCTTGGGCCGGTCCCGGAGGCCATGGCCAGTTCCGTTCCTTGTGCTACACCGATCCCGCCACCCGCGCCTTGGTGCGGCGGGTCTCCGCCCTCACCGCGCGGCACTTCCACCAGATCATCCTGGATGACTTCTTCTTCAACAACACCAAGACCGCGACCGACATCGCCGCCAAGGGGCAACAAAGCTGGTCCCAGTTCCGGCTGCGGCTGATGGATCAGGTGGCGCGGCGGCTGGTGCTGGCGCCGGCCCGGGCCGCCAACCCCAAGGTGCGCATCATCATCAAGTTTCCCAATTGGTACCCGTCATTTCCGGGGCTCGGCTATGACCTGGCGCGGGAGCCGAAGATTTTCGGCGAAATCTGGACCGGGGATGAAACCCGGGATCCGGAAATCACCGATCAGCAGCTACAGCAATACGAAAGCTACGAAATTTTCCGCTACTTCGCCAACGTCGCGCCGGGCCATAACGGCGGCGGCTGGGTGGATCCCTACGGCGTGCGCTACGTGGACCGCTACGCCGAGCAGTTGTGGGACACCATGCTGGCCAAGGCGCCGGCGATCAACCTGTTCGAGTACACCGACCTGCTGCGTCCGGCGCGGCCGGGGCAGCGGCCCTGGGCGCGGCAGCGCACCAGCTTCGACTACGCCGCCCTGGCGCGGCGTTGCCGGCGCCGCTTCGGCGCGGCGCCGCTGACCGCCGACGTCGCGGACCAGGCGCTGCGTTCCATGGACCGGCTGGTGGGCAAGCTGGGGCGCCCGCTGGGCCTTGCCAGTTACCGCCCCTACCAGTCCAGCGGCGAGGACTTCCTGCGCGATATCGCCGGCATGCTCGGCGTGCCAGTGGAGATGACGCCGCAATGGCCGGCCCAAGCGAAAACCGTGCTGCTGACCGCCACGGCCAAGTTCGATCCCGGCATCCTGGCACGGATGCAGCAGGCCCTGGCTTCGGGACAAAACATCATCATCACCAGCGGCTTGCTGCGCGCGCTGCAAAACCACGGATTCGACGCCCTCGACGATATGCGCGTGACGCGCTCGGTCATGGCGGTGGACAGTTACTACGCCGGCTTCGGCGCCGGGGCCGGCAAGCATTTGCCGGGCGCCGGAGCGCCCATTCTGTTTCCCGCGGTTCGCTTCGACACCAATGAAGATTGGGCGGTGGTGCGGGGCTTGGCCCAGGGGCGCAGCGCGCCGCTGCTGCTGATGGACCGCTATGGCAAGGGGGAACTCTACGTCTGGACCATGCCGGAGAATCTGAACGATCTGTACCGCCTGCCCCCGGCGGTGCTCAACGCTCTCCGCCGCTATCTATGCGCCGGGCTGCCGGTGCGCCTTTCCGGCCCGGCCAAGGTCAGCCTGTTCGAATACGGCAACGGCACGTTCGTGGTGGAGTCCTTCCGCAGCCGCCCCGTGGACATTGGCTTGCATGGCGCCTTCGCACGCCTTCAGCCCCTGTCTAACGGGAAATGGGCGGGCGGGAAAACCTTGCGTGGCGTGGCCACCACGGGCGGCGGATACCGCTACCGATTGACGGTGCCGGCGCACAGCTTCTTGGCCTTTCGAGGACGATAAAGAGGATTGCGGGCGCCGAAAAATCGCTGCCTTCAGGCAGGGAAGAGCGGCCAAATTAGCGCCGCGAAGATGCGGCTCCGGAACAACGCGGGTTTTGCCCTGGCGTCCGGCCGGAAATGCCGCGCCGGCGGCCGGGAGCGGGGAGCTAAGCGGCCACCTGCGTGGCGGCGTGCCGCTGGCGGGCCCAGGCGTAGGCGGTAAAGAACACCGCCACGAAGAACAGGTCGCCCATCACCTCATTGGCGGCAAACGGCAGACCCGCCAGGTAGCAGGCTTCCAACCCCGCAAGGGTGCGGGCATAGAGCAGCCCGGAGAACCAAACGCCGAAGTTGCTGATCAGGAAAAACGCCACCGAACCGGCCACGGTGGTGAGGGCCACGCGGCCGGGGCGGACGCGGTTCCGCAAGCTGAGGCCGAGCACCAGAAATAGTCCCCAAGCAGCCCAGGTGAAGTACTGATCTCCGCCGGGCGCGATGTGATAGACCAGGGCGTTGAGCACGAAATCGCTGGCGACGATGGCGGCTAGCGGGAACCAGAGCCGCCTGGCGGTCATCCAGGCGCCGCAGAACAGCAGCATGGCGCCGACCGGGGTGAAATTGGGCCAATGGGGGGCAAAGCGCATCGCGATCGCACCCAGGGCCAAAGCGAAGAAGCCATAGGAAGCGCCGCCCGACGGGGCGGACGCGGTGGGGGAAGAGGTCGGCACGTCCACGCCAAAAAGAGTAGCAGGAGCCGGGCGCGGCAACAAGAGACAGAAGGACGCAACCCGCGGCGCGCGGATTTACTCGGTGCGGGCAAATTTTCCCGTGTCCCGTTCTCCCATTGCGCCCGGCCGGGGCGGGCAAAGCCTTTGTTCGGCAGTGGATAGCCGTGGCGGGCAGTTTGGCCCTCGGCGTGTAAGGAAGAGGGCGTGTGAGGTCAGCAACTTCCGCGCTGGCCACCCGCGGTTCCGCTCAACCGCGGGTGGCTGGCAGGAGGCCCAGTGGGACGATCGGAATCACGTCTCAAGGAGAGCAATATGACGATGCAGCGCAACCACATCCATCCGGTGCTGGGCAGTGTAGCGGCAGTCGCCTTGGCGTTCGCGCTGCCCTTGGCCGCGCAACAAGCGACGACCCAGACCACGGCGGCGCAGCCGGCCTCGGCGGCAGCCAGCGCGGCGCCGGCGCCCGCCGCCGCGAACAGCAATGCGGCGGCGCTCAACGCGACTGGGGAGCCGCCGTTGAAGGTGCAGAGCCACGAAGGCTTCTGGGGCCGCATCAATCCCTTCGCCCGCAAGAAATGGGTGCAGCAGCATGTGCAGCCGATCCGCGACCGGGTGAACGAGCTGAACGGCCTGGATACCGGCACCGCGAGCGAGTTGGCGCGGCTGAAGGCGCGCACGCGGGCGGAAATCGCGGCGGCGAAGGACCACGCCGATCGCGCGAATCAAGCCGCCGATGCCGCCCAGCAGCAGGCGCAAAGCGTGGCCAGCCAGTCCGATCAACTGGATCAGCAGGTGGCGACGTTTCGCAGCCAGGTGGAGAACGCCGACCAATATCAAGTGGCGCAAACCGCCAACCTGCACTTCCGTCCGGGCATGGCGCGGCTGAATCGCCGGGCGCAATCATCGTTGCAACAGTTTCTAGGGGGGCTAGCCCAGGAGAAGGGCTACTTGGTAGAGGTGCGGGCCTATTCGGCTGGCCGCGGGGTGGCGGCCATTCGCAATAGCCAGGACCTGGCGGACGCCGTGGTGCGGTACTTGGTGATGGACGAGAACATTCCCTTGTACCGCATCTACACCGTGGGGTTGGGGAATGCCTCACGCGCGATGTCCGGCGCGGCGCCGCGACGCCTGCGGCGCGGGGGCCAGGTCAGCATCCGGATCCTGCGCAGCGATCTGGCCGCCAACAACGCACCCAATGCGGCGAGCACGCCGGCCAATCCGCAATAACCACACTCCAATCCATACAGTGAGCAGAGGCCCTGCGCCCCGGATTTCCGGGGCGCTTTTTTTTTGCTCCGCGGCGACGGTACTCAGCTCAGGCGCAACGGGCTGGTGGGCATGTGCAGCACGGCGGTTGCGGCGAGGCGCTTCGCCAAGAGCATCCGCTCTGATTTTCCAGCGGCGCCGATTGGCCAGCCCTTCAACTCGCAATGGCGCTCGAAGGGGTCGTCGTCGCGCAGCGCAAGGAGCCCAGCGTCCGTAGCGATCCCGGCGTGAAAGTCGCCGCGCCCGTAAACCGTGTCGCGGTCCTTTCTGTGGGCCAGGACCGTAAGCGTGAGGTCCCAAATTTCCCGTTCGGCTAGCCCCGCGACGTGGATGCACGAGAGCCTTCCGGCGGGCCCCGGGTCGAATGCCGCCCAATGGAGCCTGCCGGCTGAACGCCTCAGGTCGCTTTTTGAGAACGCAACGCGGGCCAGCGGCTCGCCCGGACCAAGCGGGCGCCCCGCCTCCGGATGGCTAGGCCTCGGAGAGTCGCGCCAGAGTGCCAGCCACCGCCGGAGAAATCCCATCATGCTCCACCCACGCGGCTCCGTGAGCCTCATCGCTGCCGCTTGTCCATGCGTAATGGATGCGACCGGTTGGACCAATGCTGAGCGCCATTCCGCGGCGCCACCCGAAGTCCCAGTCCAGCGCGACCTCGTTGTCAGCATCCACGGATATGTCCGGCATTGGCCACGAGGACGGCATCTGCATCAGGAACCGCCGCGCGGCTGACCATGCTGCCGGATCGACGGGCCTGCCCGTCGGGCCTTCCTCCTGGCAGACGTCGTTCAGAGCGCCCAATGCCTCCAGCAGCGGGCCGCGGACGTCAACGCTCTCCAGCCACTGTTCGATGGCGCCGTGGACCATCCCGCTGATCGTGTGGGCCTCGGGGCTGAAGCCGGGCACGAAGTCGGCGGGCGCGGTCAGTCCCGCCGTGGGGCTCGCTGGGGGAGGGGCAACGGGAATCACTCGTACTCCTTAACGGCCGCTTCTGTTAGGCTGGCGAAGAAAATTCGGTTCTTCAGGGCGCGGAACTTGCCAAACGCTTCCCAAATCCGCGGGTCAGTCGAGTCCCAAGTTCCATGGCGGAAAACGTCAATGTCAAGAAGCACCGCTGGGGTTACGCCCGGTCCCTGAGTTTGCTCCATCGCCTGCGTTATCGTCGCGGACGCAGAGCTACCCTCATCGTATACGACAACCTGGGTCAGAAACCGCTGGACGGTTCTGGGAACCTGGGGTGGAATCGGCGGCGGAGCCTCAAGCCGGTCCTCAAGGGACGCGCTCGCAGGCAGATCGATCCGATTGATGTAGCGCAGGCCCAGCCGGGAGATTTCCCGCGGAGCGACGGCCGATGCGTAGGAGGCCCAAAGCCGGCGCGCCTCCGCAAGGAACACGTCCCAGGATGGGTACGGCCGGAGCTGGCTGAAGGTGAATCCGTCCTGGGCTAGCCGCACGACCCTGCCCGCCGTGGCGTTCTTTAGCTGCCAGCCCAGCGGCGTCGAGGAATGGGTCGTGGCCACCGACCTTGCGTCGATCAGCAATTGCCCCTCTATCTTCGAGATCTCCTGTACTTCGGGGTAATCCCCTCGGAGCGCTTCCGCCGCCGATTTCATGCCCGGGGTTGGGCCGCCCTCTCTCGGGCGAACGCGAAGGTCCAGGAGCGCCTCCACGATCGGTGCGCGGTTGAGGTGATCTCGTGGGTTCGCCATACAGCTTCAGCGCAGCTTGATGATACCAGCGGCGGGCTCCGGGGCTAGCCGGCGAGCAGGCGGGCGGCTTGGGCGCGGACTTGGTCCGGGGCGGTGCCGCCGATGCAATTGCGCCGCGCGACGCTGGCGGCGGCCGAGAGCTGGGCCACGGCGGCGGGATCGAGCTGCGGGGCCAAGCGGGCGAGCTCGGCGGGAGAAAGTTGGCGGAAGTCGCGGCCGGCATCCAGCGTGGCGGCGACGATGCGGCCGACGATCTCATGGGCGTCGCGGAACGCCACGCCTTGGGCGACCAGCAGGTCGGCGAGATCGGTGGCCAGCAAGGCTGGGTCGGCGACGGCGCGAGCCGCGGCTTCGGGGCGAACGGCGGCGGTAGCGACCACGCCGGCGGCGATGCGCAAACAGTCCAGGGCGGTGTCGAAGGCGGCGAAGAGGCTTTCCTTGTCCTCTTGCAGGTCGCGGTTGTAGGCCAGGGGCAATCCTTTGAGCAGGAGCAGCATCTGCAGCAACGCGCCGGTCTGGCGGGCGGATTTGCCGCGGATCAGCTCCAGGGCGTCGGGATTCTTTTTCTGTGGCATCAAGCTGCTGCCGGTGGCGAAGGCGTCGCCCAGCGCCAGCCAGCCGCATTCGGCGCTGGCATAAAAAATCCAGTCTTCCGCCCAGCGGCTGAGGTGAATGCCCAGCAGCGCCAGCGTGAATAGAAGTTCGGCGGCGAAATCGCGGTCGGCGACAGCGTCCAGGCTATTTTGCGTGATGGCGGCAAAGCCCAACTCGCGGGCCAAGGCCTGGCGATCCAGCGGGAACGAGCAGCCGGCCAAGGCGCCGCTGCCGAGCGGCAGGACGGCGACGCGGGCATAGGCGTCGGCCAGGCGCTGGCGGTCGCGCTGGAGCATTTCGGCGTACGCCAG